>JAAYBE010000082.1 GCA_012719015.1 Actinomycetota bacterium | reverse complement strand
CCGTGAGGATGCCGTAGAGGTCGTCTTCCTCCTGCAGTTCGCTGGAGTCGTAGGTCTTCTCGCGCTCGAGCTCGACGCCACCGGCGAAGACCCTCGTCTCCTCTGGCCCCGGCCCGCCGTGGTCGATCAACTTGCCGTCCGACTCCTCCCTGACGTCCCCGTAATGACCGTTGTAACAATGGACGGTGGAGCCGGCGTACACGTGGATCTCGCCTTCGTCCCACTGCTCTTCTCCGGCGTAGACCTCGGTATACAGCTCTCCGTGGAGATGGAACTCCAGGTTGTTGTCCTCTGCTTCGGGGGCGCCGAAGTGCACGTTTCCGCCGCGGATGTCCGGCTCCTCAGGGGGATCCTCGGGATCGTCGACCACGGGTCCGCCCGCGACCGCTATCGAGCGGCCGCCCTCGTTCTCGTTGTTGACGGTCATCGTCCAAAGGGGATCGAGGCCGCCCCCGCCTTCGCCATCCAGCCTCTCCAGCCTCAGGTCGCCGCCGTCGACATGGATGCCGTCGGCCGGCGGCACTCCCTCGCCGCCCACCGACTCGGCGACGTTCAGGGTCACGTCGTCGGTGAAACGCACGGTGAGATCCCCGTGCGCTTCGATCACGGTCCGGTGATCCGGCGTTGACTCGATCTGGGCGCCGGTCAACGACAGGACCAGGCCATCCTCTTCATCCCTGGTCAGCTCCAGCGAGCCGGCCGTGAGGATATTGTAGAGGTCGTCTCCCTCCTCCAGGCTCTCGGAGTCGTAGGTCTCGCCGAGCTCGAGCTCGACGCCGGCGATCCTCACAGACTGGTCGACCGGCCCCGGCTCGTCGCCGCCGTTGAGGAACTCGCCACCCTCCTCCAGCGTGACGTGTCCGTAGTGGCCGTTGTGGCAGACGACCCTGGAGCCGCCGTACACATGGATCTCACCGGACTCGGGCTCGTCGGTGAAGACCTCGACCCGCAGCTCCCCGTGGAGGTCGAACTCCAGATTGTTGCTCCCTTGGATGTCGGCGCCGAAATACACCGTCCCGCCGAGGAGGTCAGGCGCAGGATCCTCGGGATCCTCGGGCCACTCGCCGTCGTATCTGCCGACGACCACGATCGAGCAGCCGGCGCCGTTACCGTTGTTGACGGTCAGCTTCGCGAGGTCAGCCGGATTGACGTTCTCCAGGTGCAGATCGCCGCTGTCGACGCGGATGCCGTCGGCCGGCGGCGCTCCCTCGCCGCCTGCCGACGCGGCGACGTTCAGGACCACATCTCCGGAGAGGCGCACGGTGAGATCCCCCTGCGCCTCGATCACGATCGGGTTTTCCTCCGTGGAAGAGATCTCCGCGCCCGTCAGCGTCAGAACGCCGGTTTCGGCGTCCCACAGCAGCGAACCCTCCCTGAGGATGCCATTGAGGGCGCCCGGCTGATCGGAGGTGTAGGTCACGCCGGACTCCGGCTCGACGCCGGCGATCTTCACTCCAGGCTCATCGCCCGGGTCCGCCCACGCAGCCTGCAGCGCCGCCAGCATGAAGAGGCTGAGCACTGCGACGCCGAGGACGACGACGACCTGCCTCAGGTGGACTCGCACGATCATTCGGATACCCCTTTCCTCCGTGAAGAGATCCCGCCACCGCGTGCGCTCCTTCGGAGACCGCAGGCCCGGGCGGATCCGCCTCTCGTACCGGTGACGTCGCAGACGACGATCGTCAGAGCCATCGGCAGGCCCCGGCGGACTCTTGAACCGGCCTGAGAACGCGGAGCCTACTCGGAGAGGCGGAAGCGCCACACGGCGACGACGAAGAAGCCCATCGCCCACGCGAGCGAGACCCAGAAGGCGGGCAGGACGTCGGCGACGCCGAACCCCCGCACCACGATCCCGCGGAGGCCGTCGAGGATCCAGGCCGTGGGAAGCACATGACCGACGGACCGGAACGCCTCGCCGGTGATCTCGAGCGGGAACCACGCGCCGGAGAGCGCGGCGACGGCCATGGACACGAGCACCGTCGTCGCGATCAGCGCCTGCTCGCTCTTGAGCAGCGCCGCGAGCAGGAGGCCCAGCGTGCTCGCCACGAGTGAGAGCGAGACCATCATCACGAGCAGCGCCGCCGGTCCACGCAGGTAGTCGACCCCGAAGAAGAGCTGCGCGACACCGATGAGCAGCGCCTGCTGCGCGAAGGTGAGCAGGAACATGCCGGCCACCTTGCCGCCGATGAGCTGCGAGCGTCGCAGGCGGGTGGTCATGAGCCGCTGCAGGGTCCCGTTCTGCCGCTCGACGATGAGGGCGATCCCGGCGGTCATCAGGCTGAAGAGGATGAAGTTGACCATCATGCCCGGGGAGCTGAGCACGAACCCGCTCGGCGTCTGGCCGGCGGCGGCGCCGGCCGCGACGACCCGCGTGGAGACGGTGGGGCGCGCCAGGGCCCGCTCGATCACCGGCCGCGCCGCGGCCGCCGCGTCCGCGATCACGCCCTCCTGCGCGCCGGCCGGCATGCTCCGCGTGGACCAGACCGCCTCCGCCGCGGCCTTGGCGGCGACCTCCACCGTCGCCTGTCGGGCGGCCAGTGAACGTACCTCGCTGGCCAGGGTCGACGCCCCGCTCACACCTTGGGTGGCGACGATCGTGAGGTCCGCCCTCTCCCCGGAGGCCACAGCGTCGCTGTAGCCCCTGGGGATGACGAGCCCGGCGGCGGCCCGTTCGTCCGCCATCCACTGCTCGAACGCGTCGCCCTCCTTGACGTCCACGTGCACGATCGGCGACTCCCTCAGCTCCGCCACCAGCCTGGTCGCCGCCGCACCGCCGTCGGCATCCCACACCGCGAGCGGCAGCCTGCCCACGTCGCCGCCACCGAACAGCAGTCCGAAGAAGGCGGTGAACGCGAGCGGCATCAGGACGGTGAAGATGAGCGAGAGCCTGTCACGGGCCGTCTCCCGCAGATCCTTGCCGGCGAGCAGGGCGGCGAGCTTCACGCGAACCGCCTCCGCATCCTGAGCACGGCGAGGACGAAGAAGGCTGCGGCGAACCCGAGCGTGACCAACAGCTGCCAGCGGATGTCGCCCGCCCCGCCGCCCCTCAACGTCGCGTCCCAGCCGCGGATGAGCCAGCCGTTCGGGGTGAGCCTCTGTACCACGGCGAACACGCCGCTCGTCTGCGCGGAGCCGGTGAAGTTGCCGCCCAGCAGCGCGAGGACGAGGTAGATGCCGGAGCCGACGGCCCCCGCCTGGGCGGCGTTCCGGGTGAAGGAGATGATGAGGAGCGCGAGTCCGCCGGCCACCCCGGCGGCCGCCAGTGTGAGCAGGGCGACCGCGTCGATGCGGCCCCAGTGGATGCCGAAGATGAGGCGGCCGGCGATGAGCAGCACCACCGCCTGCAGCAGCACGGTCAGGAACACGGAGACGAACTTGCCGGCGATGATCGTGCCGTGGCGTGTGGGCGTCGTGAACAGCCGCGGCAGGGTACCGTCGCGGTCCTCGGTGAGGATGGTCCGCGCCACGTTGGCGGCGCCGAAGAACATGAAGAAGACCATCATGCCGGCGAGCACCGCGCCGGTGACGCTCACCTCGTTCTCCGTCTTGCCCACTCTCGGGGCGCGTTGCGTGATCCGCAGGGCGGACGCCGTGCCGCCGCCGCGGCTGAACGTCTCCGCGGCGGCAGCGGCCACCCGGGCTGCGGGCGGGTCACCGGCGCGGTCCGACCGGAGGGCGACGGCGCCGGCGGCGGCCGCCCGGGCGCCGTTGAGGTCGGCGAGCACCTGGCCGACGACGCCCTCCACGATGGAGCCGCCGATCTCACTGGTCGGGTTCTCGTAGAGCTCCACCTCGGACGTCGCGTCCGGGTCGTCCCCGAAGACGACCCGGCTGAAGTCGGCGGGGATGACGACGGCGACGGCCACGTCGCCGTCGTCGACCGCCTTCCGCGCGGCAGCGGCGTCCGCGACGCGCCTCACCCGCAGGACGTCGCTGAGATCCGGGCTCTCGAGGAGGCCGGCCACCATGCAGCCGGCGGCGGTCGGAGACCCCGGCGAGCCCGTGTCGCCGTTGGCCACCGCGACCTTGGTCGCGGCGATCTCGAACGACGCGCCGCCGCCGAAGGCGAAGCCCAGCAGGGCGGCGAGCGCCAGCGGGGCGACGAGCATCATCACCAGCGCCGGCACGTTGCGCACCGTGCTCCGTACGTCCTTCCAAGCGATGGCCGCTATCTTCTTCATCACATCATCGTCGGGTCATTGTCCGAGGCCCCGCGGCGCACCCGGCGGTGATCCGCCCGCCGCGATCACTCCCTCAACGCACGACCTGTGAGGTGCAGGAAGACCATCTCGAGGTTCGGTTCGCTGACGTTGATCTCGGTGATGCGCGACCCGGCCGCGGCCGCCGCCTCGAACAGCCGCGGCAGCACCTCGTCGGCGTCCTCCGTCAGGAGGATCGCCTCGT
>JAAYBE010000081.1 GCA_012719015.1 Actinomycetota bacterium | reverse complement strand
TGTCTCGCGTACCTGGACTACGCGTGTGAACGTCCCGGCACGCGCGCGCTGCTGCTGACTACGGCGTCGAGCATCGCCACCGAGTTCCGCGCGGCGGCGCTGCCGGCCGAGATCGTCGGCCGCATGTTCCGCCTGGGTGAGGCAGCGCGTGAGACCGGCGCGCTCAATCTGCGCGACAAGGACGACATCTTCGCCGTCCTGCACGCGGGCTGGGCGCTGGCGCACGGCATGGCGGAGTACGACAGGATGTACGAGGGGCCTGAGCGCGACGTGTTGCGTGAACGGCACCGGGCGGTGTTCAAGGCCTACGTGGCGGGCTTCAAGAGCGACTGGACGGGCTGATCGCGAGAGGCCGGGTCCGCCGGGCGACCCTGACGCTCAGGTTGACGGTGAATCCACGCCCGGGCCGGCGAGGGCGAGAGGGGCAGGACGGCGGCTCCCGCCGTCCAGTCGCGGATCGCGGCGTCGCTCCGGACGACCGGCCTGCGTCGTGTCATGACGCAGGTGCGGTATGCTTACGAGGTCGAACGCGCGACCACCCCGGTATGCGCAGCTACCTCAGCAACGAAGCGAGACAGGCGTCATGGACCCCACTGAGTTCCACGCCGAGAAGGCCGGCAGGATCGTGACTTCACCGGAGGGGTACGCGGCCTTCGTGCCGGCGCCGCTCCCTCCACGGATCGCGTACACGAAGGATCTCGTGCTGGCGTTGTCACGCGCCGACGCCGCGCTCGGCGAGCTCTCCGGCGTCGGCGCCGGGCTGCCCGCACCTCATCTTCTCGATGCGTCGTTCAAGCGCCAGGAGGCGCTCTGCTCCTCCCGCATCGAGGGGGCCGACGTCAGTCTCTCGGACCTGTACCTCGACCAGGTCGGCGCTGCGCGTTCCACCGTCCCTCGCGACCATCTGCGTGAGGTGCGTGCCTGCGTCCAGACCCTGCGCTTCGGCGTGGAGCAGCTGCGTCAGGAGCCGCTCTCGCTCGAGTTCATCAAGATGCTGCACGAACAGCTCCTTCGCGACGAGGTCACCGGCGCCCGCACGCCGGGCGAGTTCCGCACCTCGCAGAACTGGCTCGGCCCGCCGGGCGGCACGCAGGCGACGGCCATCTACGTGCCGCCCCCTGTCGAGGAACTGCCGGAGGCGCTGGCCGCGTTCGAGCGTTTCATGCAGGAGCGCGGCAAGCTGCCCGATCTCGTCCAGTGCGCCATGCTGCACGCGCAGTTCGAGAGCATCCACCCGTTCGTCGGCGGCAACGGCCGGCTGGGGCGGCTGCTCATCACGCTGTTCCTCATCGAGCGCAAGCGCCTCACGCGCCCGCTTCTCTACCTCTCCGCGTTCCTCGAGGGGCATCGCGACGAGTACTACGCACTTCTGCAGCGGGTGCGCACCCGTGGGGAGTGGACGCCGTGGCTCACCTTCTTCGCCGTGGGCGTCCACGAGACGGCGCGGCGTGCGGTCCGCCAGGCGCGCGCCCTCGTCCGTCACTACGAACGGGACCGGGACAAGGTCAAAGGCAGCGCTCTCCGGCTGGCGGACGAGCTGTTCCGCACGCCCGTGATGACGGTGCCGGAGGCGCAGCGCATCCTCGACGTGGCCCAGCCCGCGGCGCGCAGCGCCGTGCGCCATCTCCAGGCGCAGGGCCTGCTCGCCGAGTGGGCCGAACAGCGGCAGCCGCGCGTCTTCCTCGCCAGCCACGTGCTCGACGCCGTGATGCACCCGCTCGAGGATCTGCGCAGCGTGCCCGGCGGCGGCAAGAGCGCGCTGCTCAAGTCCGGGGCGCGGCAGGCGCAGAAGCCTCTGCGGCGCGCGGACCGGCTCATGGCCGAGGCCATGCGCATCGTCGACGTGGCGCGGGACGGCGGCGCGCAGCTGCGTCTCACCGGGGGGCTCGCCGTGCGCCGCTACTGCACCGACCTGGACTTCATGGACCGCGAGTACTCGGACATCGACTTCCTGGGGCACTCCGAGCAGAAGAAGGAGATCCACCGCGTCTTCGAGTCTCTCGGTTACACGGAGAACCGCTACGTCGCGCAGTCCACCGGCGCCGGCCAGCTCCAGTACATCAAGAACGAGGCGCTGGAGGTCATGAGGGCGGGTGCGCACGGGCGGGGAGCCGAGCAGACCTACGAGCCGCCGCTGGTGGACCATATCGACATCTTCCTCGACGTGATGCGCATGGACCACGACCTCGATGTGGGCGACCGTCTCGACATCGACGACTACGCCATCTCTCCAGCCGACGCGTTCATCGCCAAGATGCAGATCGGCAAGATCAACCAGAAGGACGTGCACGACGTCATCGCGCTCGTCAAGGACGTGCCGCTGCGCGGCGCGGACGACGACACGTCGCTCGACCTGCGTTACATCGCCCAGGTCTGCGCCCGCGACTGGGGCCTGTATCACGACATCATGACGAACCTCGACGTCGTGCTCGGCATGGTCGACGATTACGGACTCACACAGGCGCAGCGGGACAGGGTGCACGCCCGGCTTTCGGCGATCCGCGGGTCCGTCGAGAAGGCGGGCAAGAGCGTCCGCTGGCGTTTGCGGGCGACGGTCGGCGAACGGGTCGCCTGGCGACGGGAGATCGAGGAGACCGAGGGCACGCAGGTCATCGCGCCCGAATGGGACTTCCGCCGCGATCTGGGCTGAGGCCGCGGCGGCTGAGGAGAAGGAGGCCGTATGGCGGGGATGGTCCCACGGGATGTGTTCGCCCTGACCGCGGCGGCGGATCCGCGGCTCTCGCCTGACGGGTCCACGGTGGCGTTCGTGGTGGGCTCCGTCGACGGGGAGACGAACGCGTACCGGTCGGCGGTGTGGCTGGCGGCGGTGGACGGAGCGGAGCCGCCGCGCCGCTTCACGGCCGGCGAGAAGAACGACGCCGATCCGCGCTGGTCGCCCGACGGCTCACAGCTCGCGTTCGTCTCCGACCGCGCCGGCAAGCAGTCGCAGCTGTACGTCATGCCGGCGGCGGGGGGCGAGCCACGCAAGCTGACGAGCCTCAAGGAGGACGTGACGCAGGCGGTCTGGTCGCCCGACGGCACCCGCATCGCCTTCGTCTCCCGTGTGCGCGACGCCGCCTATGACGAGGATGACACCGGGAGACGCCGTCCGCGCCGCATCACGCGCCTGCAGTACAAGCTCGACAGTGTGGGATGGACGGTCGACCGGCGACGGCATCTCTTCGTGGTGCCGGCCGACGGGTCGGCCGCACCGGTGCAGCTGACCGATGGAGACTACGAGGACCGCGCCCCCTCCTGGTCGCCCGACGGCAGGACCATCGCCTTCATCTCCGCCCGTCATGAGGATTGGGACCTGGCGATGGTGGACGACGTGTACCTGGTCGACGCCGCCGGGGGAGAACCGCGGCGTCTCACCGGCGGCGGCGGCACGATCGGCAGCGTCTCATGGGCGCCGGACGGCTCGCGGCTGGCCGTGGAACGCTACGAGGGCGTCTTCGACGACCCGCGGCACACCACGATCGCTCTGGTCGATCCGGAGACGGGGGACATCACGGCGCTCACCGGCGCCCTCGACCTGAACTGCACCACGTACCCGGGCATGCGTGAGCCGCTGTGGGACGGCGACGGTCTGGTCTTCGTGGCCGAGGACCGCGGGAGGGTGCACGTCTACCGGGTCGCGGCCGACGGCTCGGACGTGCCTCGCGTGGTCGTCGGCGGCGAGCGCGTGGTGACCGGCCTCGACGTCGCCGCCGGACGGCTCGTGTTCGCCGCCGGCGAGCCGGCGCGCCTGCCGGAGGTCTACGACGGCGGCCCGGCGGCCGGATCCCCTGATCCGACCACGGTCGGCCGCCGCCTCTCCTCCGTGGGCGAGGACTTCGCCGCGGTCCGCGAGCTCGTCACGCCCGAGCGCTTCACGGCCGTCTCGGCGGACGGAAGCGAGGTCGACGCCTGGATCATGCGTCCTGCCGGCTTCGAACAGGGCCGGCGATGCCCCACCCTGCTGAACATCCACGGAGGGCCGTACAGCCAGTACGACGTCGGCTTCTTCGACGAGTTCCAGGTCTTCTGCGGCGCCGGTTATGCCGTCGTCTTCAGCAATCCTCGGGGCTCATCGGGCCGCAGCGAGGCGTGGGCCCGGGCCATCCGCGGGACCGGCGAGCAGAATGACGGATGGGGCTCCGTCGACTACGAGGACTGCATGGCCGTGGTGGACGAGGCGGTCCGCCGGTTCGACTTCGTGGACCCGGACCGGCTCGGCGTGATCGGCGGCTCTTATGGAGGCTTTCTCACCTCGTGGATCGTCGGCCGCACGGACCGCTTCAAGGCCGCCGTGTCCGAGCGCGCCGTCAACAACTTCGATTCGCAGTGGGGCTCCAGTGACTTCGGCTGGGATTTCAAGGGCTACACCGACAGGTTCCTGTACGAGGACGTCGACCTGTACCTGCGCATGTCCCCGTCCACGTACGCGGCCGACATCCGTACGCCGCTGCTGATCCTGCACTCGGAGGACGACCTGCGCTGCCCCGTCGAGCAGGCCGAGCACCTCTTCGTGACGTTGCGCCTCCTGCGACGACCGGTGGAGCTCGTGCGCTTCCCGGGCGAGTCGCACGAGCTCACGCGCTCCGGCAGCCCGGTCCACCGCGTCCAGCGTTTCGAGCTCGTGGTCGAGTGGTTCGACCGCCACCTCAAGGACTGATCGTCAGAAGTCGATCGGCAGGATGTGGCCGTGGCGCAGGGCCTCGACGAATCGCCGGTCGCCGGCGGTGAGGTCCGACGTCCACTCCTCGAGTAGCCGGCCGGCCGCCCCCTGCATGGCGTCGGCCGCCTCGTAGAGAAGCACGTTGTACGCGTGCACGGACTCGGCGTCCAGGGTCATCTCCTGCTCCGCCCCGCACTCCGGGCACTGCAGCTCCAGCTGCCAGCGGTCGGCCTCCACCTGGACCCAGTGGGCGGGCTCCATCAGGCAGGATGAGCACACGGGACACCGTTCCGGGCGTCGCTGCCGGCCGCCTGATCGTCCGTGTCCGTCGCACATGGGTAGGCCTTTCGTCGTCCGGTGTCGAAAAGGGCATGGGGCCCTCCGCGGTCAGGGAGTACATCGGGCGGTCGTCGTCACGGCTTGAGCCCGGACCTCCCCCGGGCGTCGGACCGACCGGCCGTGAAGGGCGAGGGTCCATCTGGCAGCGTGCATCAGGACAGAGATCTGGAGGGGAACGGACATGCAGGCCGTGAGCGAGTTCATGCAGTTGGTGGAGGAGGCGGGAGCGATGCCCCCGACCCAGGCCATGTCGAGCGCCACGGCCGACCCCGTCGTGCAGATCGACGGACGGGAGGTCCTCGTCTTCTGCTCCAGCAACTACCTCGGTCTCGCCACGCACCCCGAGGTGAAGCGGGCCGTCGTCGACGCGGTGGAGAAGTACGGACTGGGAGCCAACGGCTCCCGGCTGATCTCCGGGACGACCGACGTGCATCTCGCCCTCGAGGCCGCGACGGCGCGACTCAAAGGGACCGAGGCGGCGACCTCGTTCCCGACGGGGTTCATGGCCAACACCGGGGCGATCACGGGTCTCGCCTACCTGCCGTTCTTCGCCCGCATGACCGGCTTCGCGCTCGGGGCGGCCGTCCCCGAGATGGTCGTCGTGAGCGACGAGCTCAACCATGCCAGCATCATCGAGGGCCGGGACGCCGCGCGTGGCCGGCATGCGACGTACCGGCACTGCGACATGCGCAGCCTCGAGGAGAAGCTCGCGGCACACCGCGGCAAGAGACTGCTCGTGGTCACCGACGCGGTGTTCAGCATGGACGGCGACATCGCGCCGGTTCCGGAGATCGTCGCGCTGTCACGCGCCTACGGCGCGCAGTTGCTGCTCGACGACGCCCACGGCAGCGGCGTCCTCGGCCGGAATGGCCGGGGGACACTGGAGCATTTCGGCGTCGATCCCGCGCCGGACATCCTCCAGATGGGGACCTACTCCAAGTCGTACGGCGCGATCGGGGGTTTCGTCGCCACGGACGGCGCGACCGCCGACTACCTGCGCGTCGCCGCCCGCTCGTACATGTTCTCGGGCGCCGTGCCCGCCTGCGTCGCCGCCGGCGCCCTGAAGGCGATGGAGATCGCCGAGCGCGAGCCGCAGCGGCGCGTGCGCGTGCTGCGCAACCGCGACTACGTGGCGCACGAGTTGCGCGGGCTGGGGTTCGAAGTCATCGGGGACGGCACGCCGATCGTCCCCGTGGTGATCGGCGACGATCGGCGGGCGGGGCAGATGGCGGACGACCTGCTGGCCCGCGGGCTCCTCGCGCCCTGTGTGCGCTGGCCGGCGGTCGCGAGGGGCGAGTCGCGTATCCGGATCACTCTGACGGCGGCGCACGAACGCAGTCACCTCGACCGTCTGCTCGAGGGCTTCGCCGCAGCCGGCCGGCGTGCGGGCGCGATCGCCTGAGGACGCCGCGTCCGTCGGCCTCCACGACATGGGCCTTCACACGCACGCGTTGTTCAGGATGAGGGCCGTTCTGCCGATAGAGCCGTCGAGAGAGAGTCCCTCCTCGTAGACGGGAAGGGCGGGCGACAACGGCGACGTGGGCGAACTGACGACCGACAACGAGTACGCGGAGGGTTTCGCGGGCGACTCCACCTGGGCGCTCGCGCTGCGCTTCCGCGGCATCTTCTCAGTCTGGTCCGCACGGCTGCTGCGCGTCGACCACGACGATCCGGGGCGCCGCCGCCAGGGGCAGATCGTCGCCTTCCTGTGTCTGCCGCTGGCGCTCATCGGTGTCGGCTTCTTCGTCGTCGACCTGATCGGTTGGCTCATCCCGCCTTCAGAGCATCCGCTTTACCACATGACCACCGACCTTCTGTTCGCGGTCTGCATGGGGCTCGCGTGGTTCCTCAACCGGCGCGGCCGGGTGTACACCGCGGCCGTGCTGATGCTCGCGGCCACGTCGCTCGGCCTGATCCTGTTCTTCTTCTTCACCGCGCCGCACCGCATCGCGATCATCTTCGTGGCGCCGGTGCTCGTCTCGGCGTTCGTGCTGCCCGCCTGGACGGCCTTCGCGTTCGCCGGCGTCTCGAGCCTGTCGTTCGCCACGCTCGTCGCCATCCACGGCGAGGAGCCGAGGCTGAGCCTGCAGGTGGGTCTGTCGCTGTTCGGGCTCGCGATCATCGCGGCACTGGTCGCCACCGTGCTCGACTGGGCCATGCGCGCTCTGCACCGCACCACGCTCGCGCTGCAGGAGGACATCGCCAAACGCCGCGAGGCCGAGGAGGCGCGTCGGCAGGTGGAGGCCGCGTTGGAGTTGACGCGCCAGCGGAGCGAGACGCTGTTCGAGAAGTCGCCTCTAGGCGTGTTCCTCTTCGACCGCGAGTTCCGTCTCACGGAGTGCAACGGCCGCCTCGCCCGGCAGCTCCAGGCATCGGTCGAGGAGCTCGTCGGTACCGATCTGGCGGCGCAGGGCGAGGGCGACTGGAGATCGACCATGCAGCGCGCCCTGGACGGAGCCGTCGGGTCTTTCGAGGGTCCCTGGAGCACGTCTGGCGGGGACGAGTTGTGGGTCAGCCTGACCGCCTCGCCCCTGCGCGGCCCCGACGGCGTCGTCGTGGGTGGGATCGGGGTGATGACGGACCTCACCGACCGCAAGCAGGCCGAGCTGCTCGTCGACAGGCTCGCGTACCGGGACGGACTCACCGACCTGCCCAACCGGAGCCTTTTCAACGACCGTCTCGGCCAGGCGATCGCGGCCGCGCAGCGTCGCGACCGCGGCCTCATCGTGGGCGTGCTGGACCTCGACCGGTTCAAGGCAGTGAACGACACGCTCGGGCACGAGAGCGGCGACGAACTCCTCATCGCGGTCGGTGAGTGCCTCAGCGGGCTCATGCGTGACAGCGATTCGGTGGCCCGCTCGGCGGCGGACGAGTTCCTGCTCCTGTTCCCGGACGTCGAGCCCCGCGCCGCCGCCGCCATGGCGAGCCGCATCCTCACGGCGATCCGCCAGCCATGGCGTTTGGGGGATGATCGCGTCTTCGCCTCCGCCAGCATCGGCATGGCGCTCTATCCGGACGACGGGACGGATCCGTCCACCCTGCTGGAGAACGCGCACACCGCCATGCGGCGATCCAAGGAGCGGGGAGGGGGCGGCTTCTCCTTCTACGACGCTGCGCTCGGCAGCATGGCGCAGGAGCGCATGCGGCTGGAGGCCGAGTTGCACACGGCCATCGAGGAAGGGCAGTTGTGCGTGTACTACCAGCCCCAGTTCGACGTCCGCAGGCGCGTGATCGTCGGGGTGGAGGCTCTCGTGCGGTGGCGGCACCCGCGTCTCGGGCTCGTGCTGCCGGGTGAGTTCATCCCTCTCGCAGAAGAGACCGGACTCATCGTGCCGCTCGGCCGCCAGGTGCTGACGGCCGCGACGGCGCAGGCCGCCGAGTGGCACAGGTCCGGTTCCCGTGGCCTCAGGGTGGCGGTGAACGTCTCGGCACGTCAGTTCCTCGATCCTTCGTTGACCACGGACGTCGAGATGGCGCTGGAAGCGAGCGGGCTGGACCCCGCCCAGCTCGAGATCGAGGTGACCGAGACCGCGACGCTGAAGCACGCGCGTGAGGCCGAGGCCGTCCTGGCGCGCCTCGAGAGCATGGGCGTCTGCGTCGCGCTGGACGACTTCGGCACCGGGTACTCGTCGCTCGGGCAGGTGCTGGCGCTGCCGATCGACCGCCTCAAGATCGACCGGTCGTTCATCTCGGAGGTCGAGAGCAGCGAACGGAGCGCGGCGGTGGTGCGCGCCGTGATCGATCTCGGTCGCGCCCTGCAGCTCGGGGTCGTGGCCGAAGGAGTGGAGACCCCGGGCCAGTTCGAGTTCCTGCGCCGTCACCGCTGCCCGGAGGCGCAGGGGTTCCTGCTCGCCTCGCCCCTGTCCGCCGACGAGTGCGAGCGACTGCTCAAACAGAGTGCGGCGGCGCCACCGCGGGCCAGGCGCGTGGCCGCCGGCGCACCGCGGTCATCCTCCTGAGCGCCCTGACCGGGGTCGGGACAGCCGGACCGGTTTGGCTCAGGCCCGTTCCGAGTACTACGGGACATGGACGACGCGGCTTCCGCTGCGCCGCGAGCCGACGAGGGAGGTCGACATGACCGACGGACATCTGCCCGACGTGTACCTGGGCTTTCGGGACCAGTATCCGGAGGTGGCGAGCGCGCTGGACGCACTGGGCGCCACGGTCGACGGAGCCGGACCGCTCGACGAGCGCGTGGCGCGTCTCGTCAAGCTCGGCCTCGCCGTGGGCGCATCGGCCGAGGGCGCCGTGAAGTCGAACGCCCGCAAGGCGCTGGCGGCCGGCGCCAGGCCGGAGGAGATCCGGCAGGTCGGCATCCTCGCCATCACGACCTGCGGGTTCCCCGCCGCCATCGCCGGCCTCGGCTGGATCGACGAGGTGCTCGAGGCCGGCTGAGCGCGGCGTACAGGGGCGGCCGCGCCGGCCGCTCATCCGCTGCGCCGGGGTCCGTCGTCCCGGGGACCGGCCGCGCGGACCCGGGTCATGGCGCCGCGGACCGCGCCGGCCGCGAGCCACCCGACCGGAGTGGCCGGGCCGGCGTACGCGAGCGGTCGGCCGCGACCCGTGCAGGCGACCACGACGGCGTCGGTGGAGGTGCCGCTCGCGGGTGCCCCGTCGGCCGTGCGGACGTCCCACTCAGCGAGCGTCGCCGTCTTCGCCTCGGTCACCGTGATGACCGCGTTGACCATCGCCGCCCGCGTGAGGGCGCCGTCGACCACCAGGACGATGTTGATGGTGCCCGGCGCCGGGGTCGGCGCGTCCACGGGTGGAGTCAGGCCTGCCGACGACGTGTTGCTGAGGCCGATCGAGACCACGGCCGCGACCGCGAGGTCGCCCCGCGACCGCACGTCACAGCGGGCAGACTCCGTGTACGCCGCCGTCATGAGGCCCACGAACGGTCCTCTGACGCCGAGTCCCGCGGCGACTGCGACCAGGTCTTCCTCGGGCCGCTCGCCGTCGTACCCGTCGTCGACGTGCACGTTCACGATCTCGCGGACGCTGGCCCATCCGCCGCCCACCACCGCCGAGCTCAGGGTCGTCAACGGACGCTCGCTGCTGACCCGTACGGCACGACGTCCGCTGGAGACGGTGATCCCGGGCAGTATGCGGCGGCTGTGCTCCATGCCGCTCCCTTCGATCCATGTGTGGCCGGGGTGTGTGCCCGACATGCTACCCGACCCCTCGGCCCACGGCGTCGGGGGTCCGCGCGAGCGCCTCCGCGGGCCACACGGTTCGGTTCCGCCCGTCCACAGTCGTGCATGAGTGGGTATATACAAGACCGTATCAGTCCACTTTATGCTGCGAGGTGACCCATGAGCGCTGGAGGAGTGCCCACTGTCGTCGCACCGGCCGCCCTGTCGCTTCTGCTCCAGGAGCCGCGTTATGAGGTGATCCCTGCGCGGGGGATCGAACAGAAGACGGCCGTGCTGCCTGCCGGGACCACGGTCACGGTCACCGCCTCCCCCTCGCTCGGTCTTGACCGCACGCTCGAGGCGAGTGTCGCCTTGGCGGCGAGGGGTCTTCGGGTGGTGCCGCACTTCTCGGCGCGCATGGTCGCCGGACGTGACCATCTCCGGCGACTGGTGGACCGCCTCGAGGGTACGGACATCCGGGAGGTCTTCGTCGTGGGTGGCGACGCCGACCCGCCGGCGGGCGACTTCGTCGACGCCGGCGACCTGCTGGAGGAGCTCGCCGCAATGACGCATCCCTTCACCCGGATCGGCATCGGCGGCTATCCGGAGGGCCACCCGCTGATCCCCGACGACAAGCTGCTCGCGGCTCTGAAGCGCAAGCAGCCGTACGCGACGCACCTGGTCACGCAGCTCTGTTTCGACGCGGGTGCCCTCGCCCGCTGGGTGGGCGCGATCCGGGCCGAGGGCATCGAGTTGCCCGTCCTCGTCGGCCTGCCCGGGGTCGTCGAACGACGCAAGCTGGCCGAGATCTCGCTCAAGGCGGGCGTGGGTGCGTCGCTCAGCTACCTGCGCAAGCACGGCCGTCAACTGGTGACGCTGGCGCGCTCCCGCAGATACGACCCCACCGGCCTTGCCCGGGAGGTGGCGGAGTACGCCGCGGAGGGCTCACTCGACATCCGCGGCGTCCATCTCTTCACGTTCAACCAGGTGGAGCCGACGCTGGACTGGGTGCAGCGCTCGTCCTGACGGGCCGGCCTCGGCGGTCTCTCGCCGGAGACCGCCCGCGTCGGGTGGAGCGGCGGTGCCGGCGGCGCGGACGGCGGGACGTCACGCCCGCGGCCGGCCCGCCCCGGTGATCGGCGTGTCCGCGGTCCCGCAGCGCGGCAGCGGACGTCGCGGCGAGGGCAGCGTCGCGAGGACCGACCCCGCGACGATCAGCGGCGTGCCGAGGGCGATGCCGAGAGTGAACGGCTCATCGAGCAGGGCCACTCCGAGCAGGACCGCGACCAGAGGGTTCACGTAGGTGACGACCATGGTGCGGACCGGACCGGCCTCCCGGATCAGCGCGAAGAAGATCAGGGAGCCGGCCACCGCGCACACCACGGCGAGCGTCGCCACCGACAAGACGGTCTCCACGGAGACCGAGGACGGGAGGGTCGCGATCCCCGCCGGCGCGTAAAGCGCCGCCGTGATGAACAGCGACGCCGTGATGACGCCGAGCGCCGGGAGGTGGCTGAGTCGGCGACTGACGACGATGGGCCCGGTCGCCCAGCAGAACGCCACCGCGACGGTCTCCACGATGCCGAGCAGCCCGCTCCCGGCGACGTCCAGCCCGACCAGGGCGGCCACGCCGGCGAAGCCGATCAGGAGACCAGTGAGGCGTCGTGTGTCGAACGGGTCGGCGACACCGGTCACCCGGCAGAGCAGTGCGCCGATCAGCGGGCTCATCGCGATGAGCAGGCCGGCCAGCGAGCTCGACATGCGCTGCTCCACATGCGACACGAGGAACCACGGGATGCTGAGCTCCACGAGCGTGTAGAGCACGACCCAGGGCCAGCTGTGCACCAAGCCGCGCCAGGCGCCGCGACGCAGCGCGAGCGGGAGGAGCAGGAGCGCCGCCGGCATCGTGCGCAGCAACACCAGGGCCGGGGGAGACAGCTCGCGCACCGCGATGCGGATCAGGAGGTAGGGGATGCCCCAGATCACGCACAGGGAGATGAACAGCAGCCAGCCCTTGCGCGACACGCGGTCCCTTCCGTCGGCGGGTCCCCGTCATCTTATCCCGCGCGTGCAGCGGACTCCCGGGACCGTCCCGTCACACAGTCGTCCCCGGTCGGAGCCGTCGTCCTCCACGACGACCACGGTCCGGGCGCGGCGCCCGTGGTAGGCTCGTGTGGCGGCGGCGAAGGAGGAGGTCGGCATGGACGTGTTCGAAGCGATTGAGCGGCGCTACAGCGTGCGCAGTTATAAGCCTGACCCGGTGGAGGACGAGAAGCTCTCCCGGGTGCTCGAGGCGGCCCGGCAGGCCCCGACGGCCAACAACCAGCAACCGTTCCGCATCCTCGTCGTGCACACGCGCGGCCGCGAGGAGGAGTTGCAGCGCGTGTACGGACGTCGTTGGCTGACGCAGGCGCCACTGCTGATCGGCTTCGTGGCTCTGCCCGGCGAGGCCTGGCGTCGCATGGACGGCAAGCCGTACGGTGAGGTCGATGCGGCGATCGCCATGGACCACCTCGTGCTGGCGGCGACCGCCCTCGGTCTCGGCACCTGCTGGATCGCCGCCTTCGACCCCGCCGCTGCTCGAGAGGTGTTCGGCCTTCCGGAAGAGGCGGAACTGGTGGCGCTCACCCCGCTCGGCTACCCCGGCCGCGGGCCGGCGGCCACCAGTCGCCGGCCGCTCGAGGAGCTCGTGCGTCGCGAGCGCTGGTGACCCGCGGCCGCGTTCGTCGCGGACGGGTCGTCACGGCCTGACGTCGCCGGGTCGCGCGGAAGGAACCCCGCCGCGGGCGGCGAACCCCTGCTTCGGGGTCGCCGGCCACACCAGTGCTCTTTGGCTCGCTCCGCTGGTCTTTCTCAGCTCACGGCGGCCCCCGTTCGCCGCCCGGAGGCGGGAGGATGCGCGTCCTCGCGGATGCGGGCCCGGGAGTCGGGTTGAGGGGTGCCGAGGCAACCCTCATACTCGTGGCTTGGCCGCTGACGGCTGACAAGGGAGAGTCCGTCCCATGATCGTCTTCGAAGACGTCACCAAGATCTACGACCCGGACGTGGTCGGCCTCCAGGATTTCACCTGCCATATCGGCAAGGGCGAGTTCGTCTTCCTGGTGGGCGCCTCGGGTTCCGGCAAGTCCACACTCATCAAGCTGGTGCTCAAGGAGCTCCAGCCCGACTCGGGGCGCATCCTCGTGGCCGGCCGCAACCTCGGCACCCTGCGTCACCGCAAGGTGCCGCTGCTGCGGCGCAACATCGGCTGCGTGTTCCAGGACTTCAAGCTGCTGCCCAACAAGACGGTGTACGACAACGTGGCCTACGCCCTTGAGGTCGTCGGGGAGCCGCGGCGCAGCATCCGCCGCAAGGTGCCGGAGATCCTCAGTCTGGTCGGTCTGAGCGACAAGACCGCCAACTACCCGCACGAGATCAGCGGCGGCGAGCAGCAGCGGGTCAGCGTGGCGCGTGCCTTCGTCAACCACCCGCCGCTGCTGCTGGCGGACGAGCCGACCGGCAACATCGACCCGGAGACGGCGGTCGGCATCATGCAGCTCCTGGTGCGCATCAACCGCACCGGCACCACGGTCGTCGTCGCCACTCACGACCGCGACATGGTGAACCGGATGCGCCGGCGCGTGCTGCAACTCGACAACGGACGCCTGGTGCGTGACGAACGTCGGGGGGGATACGACCAGGTCACGGAGGTCGAAGAGCAGGAGGCGCTCACATGAGGCTCGGCTTCTTCCTCTCGGAGGCGTTCGGCTCCATGCGGCGCAACTGGGTCATGGCCATGGCCGCCGTGATCACCGTGTTCATCAGCACGGCCATCCTCGGCGCCGTGCTCGTCACGCGCGACAACCTGAACCAGGGCGCCACCAGCCTCAAGAACCGCGTCCTCATCGAGGTCTTCATCAAGGACGGAGCCACCGACGAGCAGAAGGCCACGCTCGAACAGCGCATCCAGTCCATCCCCGAGATCAAGAGCTATCAGTACATCAGCAAGGACGAGGCGCTGCGCCGCTTCCGCAAGCGTTTCGGTGAGCGCATCGTCCAGAACCTCCCCATCAACCCCCTGCCCGCCAGCTACGAGATCCAGGTGAAGGACGCCAACCAGGTCGACGGGGTGGCGCGCCAGTTCTTCGACGACCCGGCGGTGGACAACGACCCGGGGACGCACAACGGCGTCAAGTACGCGCGCGAGACGGTGCGCAAGATGCTCGGCACCATCAATCTCGTCGGGATCGGCATGTGGATCGCCACCGGGGTCTTCGCGCTGGCAGCCGTGCTGCTCATCAGCACCACCGTGCGGCTCAGCATCTTCGCGCGGCGGCGCGAGGTCGAGATCATGCGTCTCGTGGGCGCCACCAACTGGTTCATCCGCTGGCCGTTCGTGCTCGAGGGGTTCATCACCGGCCTCATCGGCGCGGTCGTCGCGGCGGGCTTCGTCTGGCTGTGCAACTGGGCGCTGGCCAACTGGCTCGAGAGCAGCGACATCGACTTCCTGCAGATCCGCGTGTTCAGCATGTGGTGGCAGAGCGGCTCCTGGCCCGCCGGACTGCTGCCCACGCTCGCCGTCCTCGGCGCCGCGCTCGGCGCTCTGGGCAGCATGGTGGCGCTGCGGCGCTATCTCAAGACGTGAGGCGCGCCGGGGCGCGCCCCTGAACGGCGGCCAGGCCCGGCACAGGACGTCGGCGCCGGCCGCCGAACAACCTTCAATGCCATGACGCATCAGCGCACACCGGCCGCCGTGGCCGGCCCGACGAGGGAGGCGCCGAGGGCGCGCCGGTCGCCCGTCGTCGCCCTGGCGATCCTTGCCGCCGTCATCGCGCTCGCCGGCACGACCGCTGCCGCCGTGCACGCGGCCACTGCGGCCGAGATCCAGCGCAAGCTCGAGGCGGCGCGCGAGAAGATCCACGCCGCCGAGCAGAAGAAGAAGACGCTGGGCGAGCAGATCGGCGACCTCGACGGACGGCTGACGACCATCCAGAAGCGCCTCGACGGCCTGGGCGACCAGATCGCCGCCGTCGAGGAGAAGCTCTCCGTGACGCGCGAGAAGCTCGCCGTGCTCCGCGAGGAGTTGCGCATCAAGCGGATCGAGCTGAAGGAGGCGCAGGACGAGCTGGCGCTCGAGCAGAGGAACCTGGCCAAGCGCGCCGTGCTCAGCTACAAGAGCGACGACCTCGGCTACTTCGACGTCCTGCTGGCTGCAACGAGCTTCGAGGACCTGATCAGCCGCGCCGGTCTGATCCGCAACCTGCTGAGCGGCAACGACAAGCTGGTCGGCGACCTCGAGGCCGTGCGCGACAAGGTCGACGCCGAGAAGGTCGCGATCGCGAGGCGCGAGAAGGGCGTCGCGGACGCCGTCCGCGTCCTGCAGGAGAAGAACGACGAGCTCGGGGCGCTGCGCGCCGCGCAGGCGGCGGACCAGGCGTCCGCGCTCGCGCTGCGACAGGAGAAGCGCGGAGTCCTCAAGGCCGTGAACAAGGACCTCGCCGAGCTCGAGCGCCAGGAGGCCCAGCTCCTCGCCGAGAGCCGGGCGCTGAGCGGGGTGGTCGGCAGCAGCGGCAGCACCGGCTCCGGCTCCGGCGCCCTGAGCTGGCCGGTCAGCGGAACCGTGGTCTCGCCGTTCGGCTGGCGCATCCACCCGATCCTCGGCTACAGGAAGCTCCACACCGGCATCGACATCGCCGCAGGGTACGGTACGCCCATCCACGCCGCCGGCGCGGGCGTCGTGATCTACTCCTCGTGGATGGGCGGCTACGGG
The DNA here is from genome assembly GCA_012719015.1 of Actinomycetota bacterium. GTDB lineage: Bacteria > Actinomycetota > Thermoleophilia > UBA2241 > UBA2241 > CAIXSE01. Next base: position 2,086 of record JAAYBE010000081.1, on the reverse strand, counting down.
AATGTGAACATCATCGATCACGGTGACGGCCTTTCGACCCTGTATGCGCACCAGTCGAGCCTGGCCGTGGGCAACGGCGCGCGTGTCTCCCGCGGCCAGAGCATCGGTTACGTGGGTTCGACCGGTTTCAGCACAGGGCCTCATCTGCACTTCGAGGTGCGCGTCAACGGCAATCCGGTCGACCCCATGGGCTACCTCTGAGTCGTTTGCCGCCCCTTTCCGCACCGACTACCATCTACGCGTGATGCGCGTCCTCCGCCTCGTCATCGTCCTCCTCCTGGTCTCGGTCGGGTTCCTCGGCGGCTACCTCGCCGGCTGGTTCATGCACGGGGAGAACACGGTACGCCTCGGCCCCGTCCAACGGACCTCGGCGCGCGACGCCGGCAAGCTGCAGCAGAGGATCATCGAGGAACTGCAGGGCCGTTACTACAGGCCGGTGGACGCCGGCAAGCTCTCCCGCGCGAGCGTCAACGGGATGCTCGACTCCCTGGACGACCCGTATACCGTGTACCTCACGCCGCGGGAGGTGAGGGACTTCGAGGAGAAGGAGCGTGGCACGTACTCGGGTATCGGCGCCTCCCTCCAGAAGACCAGGGAAGGGCTCGTCATCACCGCGGTGTTCGAAGGATCGCCGGCCAAGGCCGCCGGCCTCAGCCCCGGTGACGTCATCGCGGAAGTCGACGGAAAGCCGACGGACGGGGTGGCCATCGAGACGAGCATCGCCCGCATCAAGGGCGTCGAGGGTACGAGCGTCACGCTCACGGTGCGGCCCAAAGAGGCCCCGCACGAGACGCGCGAGATCAAGGTCGTGCGCCGGACCATCGAGATCCCGGAGACCGACAGCCGCCTCATCGACCGCAAAGGGATCAAGGTCGGTTACGTGCGGCTCTTCCAGTTCGGGGGTCTCGCCGGGCGCCAGGTCCGCCAGGATGTGGAGGACCTGGCCGGCAAGGGGGCGCAGTGGTTCATCCTCGACCTGCGCTTCAACGGCGGCGGCCTGCTCGAGCAGGCGGTGACCGTCACCAGCGTCTTCCAGACGGGCGTCGTGACCTCCACCTCGGGTCTGCACTCCCCCAGAGAGGAGCTGGAGGCCAACGGTCCGGTCGCGACGAAGCGGCCGATGGTCGTATTGGTCAACCGCTTCTCCGCCAGCGCCTCGGAGATCGTCACCGGCGCCCTCAAGGATCACGGGCGGGCCACCGTGATCGGGACGCGGACCTTCGGCAAGGGGCTGGTGCAGACCGTGGTCGGCCTCGGCAACGGCTCGGCCCTCAAGCTCACCACCGCGGTCTATCTCACTCCCGACGGGACGGACATCAACAAGAAGGGCATCGCCCCCGACATCGTCGCGCCGGACAAGCCCAGGACGAAGAAGGACGAGACCCTGCAGGCCGCGCTGCGCTACATCGCGCGTCAGGAGAGGTAGCGCCGTGAGCGCCGCGCGGCGCCAGGACGGTCCCGGCGGCAGGGGGAGAGGGGGAGGCGACCCGCGTGGAGGCGGCGTGCCTCCGCAGGCCTCAGGCGCGGAGGAGGCGGCGCGGGACCGGGGCCGGCCGCTCCCGTACCGTGTCGCCCGCTGGGGCAAGTTCTGGTCGCTGGAGCCGTTGTTCGCCGACCTGCGTTCCTACCTCGTCGCCAAGGGAGGGCCGCGGCCGAAGCTCGACGACCTGGTGCTGGCCGTGCCGGCACACGGCGACCGCAGGAGGATCGTCGAGGTCCTCGGCCGCGCCGACGACGTGGCCGCGGTGCTCCGCGCTCTGCTGTGCGCCACCGGCGTGCGGCAGGGTTTTGCGGACGCGGTGCGGGAGGAGGCGGCCGCCGTCGGGCCGCGCGCGATGCGCGTCGACCGCGACCGCCGCGACCTGACGGCGCTGCCGACGTTCACCATCGACCCCGAGACGGCGCGCGACTTCGACGACGCCGTCTCGGTCGCCCGCGAGGGGTCGGGCTTCAGGGCCCACGTGCATATCGCCGACGTCTCGTACTTCGTGGACGTCGACGGCGAGATAGAGCGCGAGGCGCGTCGTCGCACGTCGAGCGTCTATCTGCCGCTGTTCGCCGAGCCCATGCTCCCCGCCGCGCTCAG
>JAAYBE010000460.1 GCA_012719015.1 Actinomycetota bacterium | reverse complement strand
GACCAGCATGGGGCGTCGGACCCCCAGCTCGGCGACAGCCTCCGCGAGTCGCGCCAGCGAACCCGGGCCGTGGATCAGCCGCGTGGGCGTGTCGATGACGCGGATGGGGTCGACTGCGATGGACATGCTGCCTCCAGGGTTCGTGGTCCCACCGTCACTGTGTGTCCATCCTCCGTCTTCCGCCCCGCCGAGCAAACCCTCGCGGCTTGAGCGACACAGGCTGCATCACGTGAAAACTCTCACCCTTGAGTCGAGCGTGAGACTTTCTCACCGGGCGGACCTGGTTTGCCGACGGCGGGCTCGAGTGGGATGGTGTGCACGGAGCGGCGCGCCGCTCCGGACCCCGGGACCCTACCGCTGGAGTGAGAGATGGCGATCCTGCTCGATTCAGCTTCACTGGACGACGCCTCCGCCGCCGCCGGGCTGGGCTTCGTGCGCGGCATCACCACCAACCCCGCCCTGATGGCGAGGGAGACGAAGGACCCGCTGGCGCACCTCGCCCGACTGCTGGAGGCGCTGCCTGAGGGCCCCGTCTTCTACCAGCCGACGCGGAGCGACGCCGGCGAGATGGACGCGGAGGCGCGGGCGGCGGTCGCGCTCGCGCCCGAGCGGGTCGTGGCCAAGCTGCCGGCCACACTCGAGGCGCTCACGCTCGCGACGCAGCTGAGGAGGGACGGCGTCCGCTGCGCCCTCACCGCCGTGTACTCGCCGGCCCAGGCCCTGCTCGCACACGAGGCCGGGTGCGCGTGGATCATCCCCTACGTGGACCGCGCCGCGCGGCACTCGGCCGGCGCGGTCGTGGTGGAGCAGGCGGCGGTCCTGGAGCAGCTCGACAGTCCGACCCGTATCCTCGCCGCCAGCCTGAAGTCGGGGCCGCAGGTCGCGGAGGCCGTCCTCGACGGGGCGCACGACGTCACGGCCCCGCTCGCCGTGCTGCGTGCGCTCGCCGGGCACCCTCTCACGGAGTCGGCGGTGCGCGCGTTCGCGGCGCATTGGGAGTAGAGCCGGTCCGCACCGTGACCGCGGCGGCTGCCTTCTCCGCCGCGGCTTGATATGGTCGGCGACCGTGAAGGCTCGGCACACACCCCGGACGCGGCCGCTCGTCGCCCTGACGGGCCTGGCCCTCGTGCTCCTGCTCCTCGCGCCCTCCGTCGCCGCGGCCGGGCTCAAGGACAGGATCGCGGCGACGCTGGCGCGGCACGGCATGGCCGGACCCGGCACCTCGGTGGCGGTCCACGACCTGACCGCCAAGCGGTCCGTCTACCACCTGCGGCAGAGCGTCCTCCGCCTGCCGGCCTCCAACCAGAAGCTGGTGACGGCGGCGGCCGCGCTCGACGCCTGGAGCGCCGACTTCCGCTTCAGCACCCAGCTCTTCATCGCCGCGGCGGGGATCGACGACGAGGGCGTGATCCGCGGCGACGTCTACCTGCGCGGCTTCGGCGACCCCACGCTCTCCACGAAGTCGTTCCAGCGACGCAGGTGGAACATGGAGACCGGCGACATCCAGGACTTCGTGCGCCGGCTACGGGGGCTCGGGGTGACGCGCATCACCGGCCGCGTCGTGGCCGATGAGGGCTACTTCGACGCGGCCCGCCGGGTCGCCGGCTGGCGGCCGGGAGTGCTGGCGTACTGCGGCCCGCTCTCCGCGCTGACGCTGAACGAGGGCTGCGGCGCGAACGGCGGCTACGTCGCCGACCCGGCGCTGGCCGCCGCGAACGCGCTGACCCGGCGCCTGCGCGCCGCCGGCATACGGGTCGGCAGCGCGCCGGCGCACGGCGTCGTGCCCGCCACGGCGACCCTCGTGTACACGGAACGCTCGGCGACCCTGCGCCAGGTGCTGGTGCGGATGAACCGGCCCAGCGACAACTACATCGCCGAGGAGCTGCTCAAGGGCCTCGGCGCCGGCTTCGGGGCCAGGGGCAGCACGGCCGCCGGCGCCGGCGTCGCCCAGCGCTTCCTCCGCTCCAGCGGCATCGACGCCGGCTTCCGCATCCGCGACGGCTCCGGCCTGAGCTACGAGAACAAGCTGACGGCGCGCACGGTCCTCAAACTCCTCGGCGCCTGCTCCCGGCGGCCCGACTTCGCCGTCTTCCGCAGCTCACTCGCCGTCGCCGGGGTGAACGGCACGCTCAAACACCGTATGCGCGGTACGGCCGCGGCCGGCAACGCGCGGGCCAAGACGGGTACGCTCAACGCCGCCAGCTGCCTCTCCGGCTACGTCACCACGGCCAACGGCCACACGCTCACGTTCGCCATCCTCATGAACGGCAGCCCCCTCCCGATCGCGCGGGCGCAGGCCGCTCAGGACGCGGTCGTCACGTTGCTGGCCAGGTCCAGGCCCTGACGCCGCCCGCGTCCCGCGTTCAGGCGGGGCACTTGGCGCAGATCGAGCGGAACTGCATCGTGCTCAGGTAACGGTCGCCGCGGTCCGGCAGGAGGACCACGATGGTGCCCTCGCGCAGCTCCTCCGCCAACCTGAGCGCCACGGCCACCGCGGCCCCGGCGGACGAGCCCACGAACAGGCCCTCGGCACGCGCCAGGTAGCGGGTGGCGTCGAACGCCTCGTCGTCGTCGACCAGCCGGCGGTCGTCCAGCTCGCCCGGCGTGAAGATCCCCGGCACCAGCGACTCGGTCATGTTCTTGAGGCCCTGGATGGCGTGGCCTATCACGGGCTCCACGCCGACCACCCTCACCTCAGGCTTCACCGACTTGAGGAACCGGCCCGTCCCCATGAGCGTGCCGGTGGTGCCCATGCCGGCGACGAAACAATCGATCTCGCCGCCCGTCTGCCGCCAGATCTCGGGCCCGGTGGACTCGAAGTGCGCCCGCACGTTGTCCGGGTTCTCGTACTGGTTGGGCATGTAGTAGCGGTCCGGCTCGTCGTCGAGGAGCCGCTGCGCCTCGCAGATCGCGCCGTCGATCCCCTGGCGAGCCGGGGTGAGCGAGACCGCCGCGCCGAGCGCGTGGAGGATCTGGACCCGCTCGACGCTGGCGCACTCGGGCATGCAGAGCCGCACGTCGTAGCCCTTGGCCGCGCCGATCATGGCGATGGCGATGCCGGTGTTGCCCGACGTCGGCTCGAGGATCGCCTTGCCGGGGACGAGGTCGCCCCGCTCCTCGGCCCCGGTGATCATGCTGAGCGCCGGGCGGTCCTTCACCGAGCCGCCCGGGTTGCAGCCCTCGAGCTTGCAGAGGATGCGCACACCCGGTCCGGCGCCGGCGTGCGCCAGCTCCACCAGGGGCGTGTCCCCGATCGCGTCGAGCACGTTCATGACGCTGGTCCTTCCTTCTCGCCGCGCCCTGGTGCCGGGCCGGCGCGGTCGCTGGGCATCTCCCGAGGCGGAGACGACGGAGCACAAGCTTACTCCTCCGCAGGCTCGCCGGCCCAACCGCCGGGCGACCTGCCGCCGGTGCGCACGGTATAGGCTGGGGACGTGGGCTACCTGATCGGCTTCGTGACCGGCATGGCGCTCTCCTCGGCCTGCCTCTGGGCCGTGGCCTGGTGGGCGGGGTTCACGCTGCCCGTCGTGGACGTGCTCCTCATCGCCGGACTGTGCAGCGGGATCGCCCTGTTCCCGGTGACGGGGTGGTTCCTCGCCATGCTGCTCCTGGCGTTTCTCGTCCGGCGGCGGACCGGCGCCGCCGTGTGGCCGGACACCATGGTGATCCTCGTCGTCTGCGGCGTCGTCTGGATCGTGGTGCTCGACGCGGCCTGGCGCTGAGCGGCTCCGCGGCGCGGCCCGTCGGGCGACGACCGACGCCTGAAGGTCGGCCCGTCAGGCCTCCGCGGAGTCCGGGAAGACGGCGCGGAGCAACTCCTCGCGGCGTGCGTTGAGCGCCGCCCGATGCACCGCGCCCACCTCGTCGCCGCCCTCCAGCAGGCCGAGCGAGGCGGCGTCGTCCACCACCGCCAACGCCTCCTCGGAGAGTCCCTGCCGCGCGAGCACGAGACTGAGCCCGTCAAGACCACGCAGCAGATGGCGGCGGGCGTCCGGGAGGTCGAGCGGGTCGTCGCTGACGTCGAGCGCGGCGATGATCGCGTCGCGGTACAGGTCGGCCGCCCGGGCCGGTTCGGTGCTCTCCAAAACGGCGGCGTCGTGCAACACGGTCGAGAGCGCGGCGAGCCGTTGCTCGACGGAGACCGGCTCGGCCTCCGGCTCCGGGGCCGGTTCCGCCTCTGCCTCCGGCTCTGGCTCGACCTCCGGCTCCGCCTGCGCCTCGGCCTCAGGCTCCGGTTCGGCGTCTGGCGCCGCCTCCGCCTGCGCTTCGGCCACCGGCTCCACTTGCGCCTGCGCTTCGGCCACCGGCGTGGACTCGGTTTCCGGCGTGGACTCGGATCCCGCGCTCCATCTCAGCGACTGCCCCGGCGTGAACTCAGTGTCCTCTGCGGGTCGTGGCTCGTCCGCGGGCGCCGGCCACGGCTCCGCGGACGGCTGCTCCCCGGCCCCCGGCTGCGCCTGCTCCGACTCGGGTCCCGCGTCGACCGGGGAATCCTCCTCCGGGCGCCATCCCGACTCGGACCACGGCCGCGCCGCCAGGCCCGGCACGGGCGTCAGATCGGCCCCGGCCTCCGGCCCCCAGGAACCCGCGAACCCGACGCGCGGATCCCACTCTGCCGGCTCGCTCTCAACGGCAGGCGCCGGTTCGTCCTTCGCGACGGGCAGCGGCGCACATCTCGCGCCGCAGACCGGACAGAAGGTCGCCGTATCGCCGATGGACAGTCCACACTGCTCGCACGCACGCACGGTCAACCCCCACGTCG
>JAAYBE010000459.1 GCA_012719015.1 Actinomycetota bacterium | reverse complement strand
GCCCTCGCCGCCATCGCCGAGCTCACGGCGTCACGCGTGTTCACCCGTCCCGTCGTCACCCAGGTCGTCCCGGCGGCCGAGTGGTGGCGCGCCGAGGAGTATCACCAGCGGTATCTCGAGAAGCGCGCCGGAGGTTCGTCCGTGCGGCGACCCGCTACATCAGCGCCGTGAGCGCGTGGGAATGGTTGGTGCGCTCGAAGGCGACGACCTCGGCGAGCCCCTGGGGCAGGGGTACGACCGGCTCCCATCCCAGCAGCCTCTTGGCCTTGGTGATGTCGGGCCGCCGCACCTTGGGGTCGTCAATGGGCAGTGCCTGGTGCACGAGTTCACTGCTGCTCCCGGTCGCCTCGATGATTGCGGCGGCCAACTCCAGGAGCGTCGTCTCCTCGGGGTTGCCCAGATTCACCGGCGTGTGCTCGCCGCTGGTCGCCAGACGGTGAAGGCCCTCGACGAGGTCAGTCACGTAGCAGAAGCTGCGGGTCTGCAATCCGTCGCCGAACACGGTGAGCGGTTCGTCGGCCAAGGCCTGTCGCACGAACGTCGGCACGGCTCGGCCGTCGTTGGGACGCATCCGCGGACCGTAGGTGTTGAAGATCCGTGCGATACTGGTGTCCACGCCCTGCTGACGATGATAGGCCATGGTCAGGGTCTCCGAGTAGCGCTTCGACTCGTCGTAGACGCCGCGCGGTCCGACAGGGTTGACGTTTCCCCAGTACTCCTCAGACTGCGGATGGACAAGAGGGTCGCCGTAGACCTCGGAGGTCGATGCCAGAACGAAGCGGGCTCGCTTGAACTTGGCCAAACCCAGCGCGTTGTGGGTGCCGTATGACCCTACTTTGAGCGTCTTGAGAGGAAGGCGCATGTAGTCAACGGGGCTCGCCGGGCTGGCGAGATGGAAGACGAAGTCGACCGCTTCGGGGACGTCGAGAAACTGGACGCAATCCACGTTGCGGAACTCGAAGGCGTCGTCGCGCAGATGCTCGATGTTCTGCAGCGATCCCGTATCGAGATTGTCAAGGCATATGACCCGCTGTCCTTGACCGAGCAGATGCTCGCAAAGGTGCGACCCGAGAAAGCCGGCCCCTCCCGTCACTACCGACGTCGTCACGCTGACTCTCCTTGGTTCGATCGGGAATGAGGGTTCCCTGGTCTTTGCGGATTACGGTCGCGCCGCGATGGGCGCATCCGTTTGTTAGCAGGCGCCTCGGGAGCGGATAACGGCCACTGCCGTGCGCCAAGCGATGGACAGATCGAGTCGTAAGGACCATGTGTCTATGTACTTCAGGTCGAGGCGGATCATCTCATCGAAAGAGGTGTCGCTGCGGCCATTTACCTGCCACAGCCCCGTCAATCCCGGCAGGATCACGTGACGCTGCCGATGCCATGCCTCAAGCAACTGGTTGTCCCGCAGCGGCAGCGGCCGCGGGCCGATCAGGCTCATCTCGCCGCGGAGCACGTTGACGAGCTGAGGAAGCTCATCGATGCTCAGTTTGCGAAGCCAGCGACCGAGCGCTGTGACGCGTGGGTCATCTCTGATCTTGAAGATGGCTCCGTCGGCCTCGTTGAGCGACTCGAGATCGGCTTGTAGGGCCTCCGCATCCGCTCGCATTGTCCTGAACTTGAGGCAACGGAACGCCTGCTGGCCGAGTCCCACGCGCTCGGCCGAATGGAACACGGGGCCTGCAGACGTGAGCTTGATAGCTGCAGCGACGGCAGCCCAGAGAGGCGCGGTCAGGATGAGAAGCACCATCGCCAGACCGACATCCATCCAGCGTTTGAACGCCCATGCGAGACCGTTCGGCGGTGAGGAGGCGGCGACGAACAACGCCTCGCCGAGTCCCGGGATGAGACTGACGCCTCGCTCTTGGAACCGCATGTCAAGGTCACTCAGCTTGAGGGTCATCCGGCGGCGCCGACACAGCTCGGCAAGCTCGACCAGATGAAGGCGTTCGGTGTCGTGATCGACGACTACGAGCTCGTCCGGTTTCCAGCGACAGATGATCGCCTCGATGTCCCGCATCTGCCCCAGCAGCGGTAGGCCGTGAGGTCTCGGCCACTTAAAGCCGGGCGGCTCTTCGCTGACGATCCCGACGATCCTCGCGTGCGCCTCATGCGGGAGTGAGGCTACGCGAGCGGCGAAGGTTGCGAGTGCGCGCTCCGAGCCAACCACGACGGTGCGCCTGCTCTCGAGGTCGAGGGGAAACACCGCCTTGAGGCAATAGTCGAGGAGTTCCCGGCCGACGGTGAGAAGGGCGACGGCCACAACCCACATCAAGATCACACCCGCCGGTGCCCAAGCTCCGCCGGCTCCGCTCAGCAGCAGGGCCGTGCCGAGGAACCACGCCGCCGCGAGTGCTCGGCGCCGGCGGTCTCGCCGGCATTCGCGCAGACCGTACAATCCGTGGATCGCGAAGAGGGCGACGAGCATGACGACGGCCAGCAAGATGTGTGGCGGTGAGAAGGTGTGCGACACGGTGACCGGCGACACTGCCGCAGCGATGCCCGCCACGCACAGTGAGACGGCGTCGATGAGGATCAGGCTCGCAACACTCGCGCATCGACGCAGCAGATAACCCCGTGACGCCGTGGATGGCGACAGAATCTCCGGGGATCGGCAATCACGGCCCAGGAGTACCTCGCGAACAGCGAACGGTGGTCCCACCTACGCCCTCCCCCCTTTGTGCCCCTCGTTTCCTGGCGAGACTATACGGCGCTCGTCGGACGGCGTAAAGAGCGCTTATGCACGCTGCCCCCGGAGCAACTGGGCAAGGAAGAGGACGACGAACCGGGGATTGTGTTTGAGCTGTCTTCGCCAGAGCCGTCGCGGCTCGTGAGCGAGCCGGTAGGCCCACTCTAGACCGAGGTCCTGCATCCAGCGTGGGGCACTGGACGTCTTGCCGCCCAGTAGGTCGAAGGCCGCTCCAACTCCGAACATCACGCAAGACAGGGCACGGTCGTCCTCGATGTCCTTCTCACCAGCATGGGCGGCCATCCATTTCTCCTGCTTGGGGCAGCCTGTCCCCACCAGCAGCAGCTGCACTCCCGCAGCGCGAATCGCCGCCACAGCTGCTTCATCCTCCTCGTCCGTCGGCGGTTTGAAGGGAGGGCTCCAAGCGTAGGGCACCTGCAGTCTCGGGAACGAGTGTTGCAGGAAGTCGAGAAAGACGGAGAGAGTCTGAGGCGTGCCTCCGTACAATCCGAGTCGCACGCCGCGGACCTCACAGGCGGCGAAGAGCTCAAGCAGCAGATCCGGCGTCACCCGCACCCGCCGGCGCTGAGGCGCACGGAGGGCCCGCAGGGCCCACACCAAGGGTTGTCCGTCCGCGACAACCAAGTCGGAGCGGTTCACCGCTGCCCGAAAAGCGGGATCGTCATAGGTCTCCATCGTCATGTGGACGTTGCCGGCGCAGATGTAACGCGGGCGGTACCCGGCGTCGTGCGTCTCGGCCGCCCACGCGACGATCATGTCCCGGGCAGCGGGCGCCTCGAGGCAATCGACGCGCATGCCCAAGACTCTGCGGGCAATCATGCCGACATCCCGACGACTGCCGGTCGGGGAGCCTGGCGTTCCGGCCTATCGGATTGTGTTGCAGCGCATGGCATGTATCGTCATTATCTCACCGGTCGCCGGTGCCCAGTGCGGCCCCGTCCCCGATGAACCGGGCCTGGGGGCTTCGCTGAGCCGGGCACTCCGGTCGTGCTCGCGATAGGATTGTTGCCGGGCGAAGACAGGGGGGCTGACGCACATTGGAGCGGACGTTGGCGACAGAGGCCGGGGCGGAGAGCATGGGGAGACGTGTGGCCGCTCCGGGCATCCGTGGAGCCGGCCCGGTCCTGACCGCAGCTCTGATCGTCGCCCCCGTGGCAGCGGCCGGATGGCTGCTCATCTTCGGTCGGACCGGCAACGCGGTCGCGGTTCTGTTGTGTACGCTGCCGGTCGGGCTGAGTGTGCTCTCGCTCTCCGCCGCCCGCCCGCTGATGCTATCTCTCGTGGTCATCACGCCGTTCTGGGCCATCGCGCCTGCGGCTCGGCCTCATGACCTGAACTGGTATGCGTATCTTGCGCTGGCCGGCGGACTGTTGGTCGTCAGAGACGGCGTCGAGTTGCGGCGCGCAGCGCGCGACCCCGTTGTTCTGCTGATCGTCTATCTTCTCTGTTCGTTCGCGGTCCTCTTCATCGTTGGGGTGCCTGTTGCGATAGGCGACTGCGTGATGCTGGCGAACGGGCTCTGGCTGTATTGGCTGCTGCGCCGCTCATCGGAGCACGAGCGCTCCCTGTTCATCAGTCTGGTGCTGGCGTTCGCCGTCGCTCAAGCGAGCATCGGCATTTGTCAGTCCGTGTTCGGCTTCCCGACGTTCCGGACGGTCATTCCCGAGCTGGCGATTGAAGAACGCAATCCCTTGGCCTTCTTCTTCGCCGGCCTGTCCAACGACGGTGCGTCTGCATCGGGGACGTTCAGTCACTTCAATGCGCTGGGCGCATTGCTGGCCTTGGCGCTGCCTCTCCTCATGTACCGAATCCCCCGGAGGCTATTCAGGGTCTGCAGGCCGGCGGCGCTTGCGCTGATTGCCCTGGGGCTGTGGTTCACGTATTCGCGAGGCGCCTGGATCGGGGCCGCTCTCGGGGTGGGAGCGGCCCTCTGGTGGCTGGTGCGACGAGGTCTGGACAACCGGCAGCCGCGCCGGCATCGGCGCCGAAAACGTCCGTGGCTCTGGATTACGGTCGGGATCACAGTCGGGATAGCGTTGATCGCGACGGCAGGCTCGCTGTACGAGCCGGGGCGGGCGTACTACCTGGAGACGAACAACGTCTCCTCCAGGGTCACCACCTATCGGTTCGTGTGGGACCAAACGGTCAGCTCGCCTGCGCGAGTCGCCTTCGGGGCGGGCTTCTCGCGCTTCCACGGCGACCTGCTGCCTCAACACCGCGATGAGCATCCGGGGATTCTGGGATCGGTGCACAGCGTGCCCTTGCAGATCCTGGCGGAGGGAGGCGTCCTCGCGTTGACCCTGCTCGTGCTGGCCGTCGCCTCACCGGTCGCGGCCCCGTTCAGGCGGGGCGCCACCCGCGAACAGGCAGCCGTGGGCGGAGCTCTTCTTGCCATCTTGGTCGCCGGGCTGGTGGACACCGCACTCTTCGGGTATACGGGTGTGCTGGCATTCGGGCTCTTGGCTGTCCAGCGCGGCGCTCTCGCCGCCCAGCAGCCGTGTCTCAGCCCTCCCTCCGCCACCTTGCATCAGCAGGCACGATGATGGCGAATGATCGCCGACCGGGATGCCGCGTATGGCGCTCCGACGGTATTGGCGGCGCCGACGTTGGAGGCCCGATGCCTGAGTCGAAAACGAGCGTGCTCGCAATCCGGAACGAACGGCCGCTCGGCTCGCACTCGGATGTCTACGAAGCGCTGGACCGGTTGGCCGCCGACGGGGTTATGGACGAATACGTGGTCTATCCGTATCTGCAACGCCTTCATGAGGGTGTGTCGCACTCCGCCATAAGTGAGGGGATTCTTGAGACCGCCCGACAGCGCTGCGCCGACTTGATCATATGGATGCACACCGGCTCTCTCATGGTCTCGGATGAGTGCCTGGAGAGCTTGAGGGCTCTCCCCGACAGCCCGACCATGGTGTACTGGGAGGGCGACTCGTATCATTCTTGGTTCAAGCCCTTGCCCTCGTCGATGCTGACAGTCATGCGCCGCTGCGAGACGGTCTACTTGCCCTGCGGGGGCCCCATCGTGCGGGTGCTGAAGAGGGCCGGGTGCCGAGACATCAGGTACGCGCCGAGCTGCACTTCGTAAGCTCGTTTTCTGCAGAGCTGGTATCCGCCGACGAAGAACGATTTCGACGTGGTCCTGATCGGCAATCGGGTGAACAGTCGCACGTCCTTCAAGACCATGCCCGGGGCACGGCTGCGTGCTCGTCTCGTCCGCCGGCTGACGAAGCGCTACGGCTCGCGGTTCGCCGTCTTCGGTAAGGGCTGGGCTGGAGGGAGCCTTCCCCTCAGGGTCCATGCGCCTTCGATGAGCAGCTGGACGTGTATCTCAAATCGACGGTCGCCTGTCGGTGCGAGCAATCCCTGGGGGCCCCCGGTGTTCTCCAATCGGCTGCCGATAGCTTTCGCGATGGGGATCCCTATCGCATAGGGGGTCATCCCTCCTTGCCGCAGGTCTTCGAGAGCGAGCTTCGGGACGTGTTCTTCGGAGACGAAGACGAAGCTCTGAAGCGCACAGACTGGTTGCTGGCTCTCACGCCCGAGGAGCTGCGCACTATCCCGAGAGGAGCGAGACCCCGCCCGACGATCCGACTACGATGACAAGATCGCGGCCCAAGAGGAGAGCTTGCCGTCCCGGCATCTCTTCCAATGAAGAGGCTCCGTTGGGAATCAAGATGCCTCAACCGGGGTCCGTGCGGCGTCCTCGTCTGGTCGCTCGCCGCGATACAGATCCAGATAGCGTTCGACTGATGCTTTGAGGCTGAACTCGGCGAGCACGCGGCGTCGACCGGCGGCGCCCATCGCGGCTCTGAGCCGCGCGTCGCCGCAGACGCGCTTCATCGCTTGTGCCAGCGCCTGGTCGTTCCGGACGAGAATGCCCGTCACACCGTCCACTACCAGATCACGAAACGCGGGGATGTCTCCGGCGATGACGGGCAGGCCGCAGCTCATCGCCTCCAGACAGGAGACCGGCAGCCCCTCGCGTACCGACGGCATCAGGAAGACATCGCTCGCCTGCAGGATTGCACAGACGTCGTCGCGTTGCCCTACGAAGCGCACGCGATCCGCTACGCCGAGCTCTCTTGCCAGCCGTCTCTCACTCTCCTCTGACTCGCCTTCGCCCACATGGAGGTAGCGCGCCCCAGGGCAGTCTGTCAGCACGACGGGCAGAGCTCGGATGATCCCCGCGTGGTTCTTCAGGCGCTGGCAAGACCCGACTGAGACGAAGAGGATCGCGTCGGCCGAAATGGCGAGGCGACGGCGAGCGCGGGCGGCCGCGGCGGGTTCGGCGGGCGAGAACACACTCGAGTCGGTCCAGTTGGGGATGAGCAAGGGACGAAGCCCGTAAGTGTCTTGTTCCGCGATCTGGACGGAACGGCCCACCGCGACGGCTCGCACGCCGAGGAACCGCCGGGCGACGCGGCGCTGGACCCAACGCTCGGCCTGCAGATGCCCTCTGAAATCGAAGGTCCCGTGCACGGTGCGAACGATTCGTCGAACCCCGGCGAGACGGGCTGCCAGCTCGTACCAGAAGAAGGCTCTCTCGGTGTGTATGTGGACGACATCGAAGCGGCCACGTCGCACGAGGCGCCGGAAGTCGGCCACAAACGCCGGGCAAGGCCTGAACGGGAGATGGTGAACGCTGAACCCCGTGCGGGCGAGCTGCGCGGCGAAGGGACCCGACGAGGCGCCTGTTGCGAGCGCATGCAGGTCGACGCCGCGCTCACGGAGCAGAGGAGCCGCCTGAGCCAGCATCATTTCGGCACCCGAGCGTTCGATGGAATTCAGTACGTGAAGCACCCTCACCGGCGTCCCACCTCAGCGAGCAGACGACGATACGCGTCGAGGTACAGGTCCGTCACGCGCGATTGACGGAAGTGGGACCACGCGTGAGCGTGACCCGCATGCCCCAGACGCCGGCCCAGTGCCTCGTGCGTGAGCACGGCCTCCATCGCCTCGGCAATGGCGCGCGGCTCCCTCACGTCGACCAGCAGGCCAGCTCTGCCCCCGGCCAGTACCCATGGCACGGCACCCGACCGGGCGCCGCCGATCACCGGAGTGCCTTGGGACATGGCCTCGATGAGGGTCATCCCGAACGACTCCTCACGCGAGGGGTGGACCAGCATGGTCGCGGACGCGATCCGTCGCATGACCTCAGTGTGGTCGAGGGGGCCGACGAACCGAACTCCGTCGGAGAGTCCCGCAGTCCCGGCCCACGATTCGCAGGGGCCTCCCGGCTCGTACCCGTCTCCGATCAAGTGGAGTTCATGGCGGACGCCGCGCCGCCGGAGTTCGCGGTTAGCCTTGAGTAGTGACACGACGTTCTTGAGCCGACCGAACCCTCGGTTCACGGAGACGGCGACCTGGCGGCCGGAGATCCTCATGCTCTGCGCGCCAGCAAGTCCGACGGGCGCCAGGAAGTCGGCGTCCGGCACGCCGTTGGGCACGACCTCCAACGCGGCCTTGGTGAAGCGGCGCACTTTCTCGGCGGTGTAGGGCGAATTGGCGGTCAAACAGCGGGCTCTGGCCAGCGTCGTGAAGTAGAGCAGTGTGCGCCCGAACCAGTGCGGCGAGTGGCGAATCAGCGTCATTCGGAGGACTGTCGGCATCCAGTCGTGAACTGTGACCAACGTCGGCATGCCGCTGGCCAATGCACCGAGTGCGTACTCGCCGCACCAGTGCGCATGGACCAGATCGGCCCGCGTACGCAGGACGCCGTCACGCACGGCGAACCTCTCGGCGCGCATGAGATCGCGCATGCGATGCCTTGGACGGTACGGCCCGCAGTTGAGATCGAGAAGGCGGCCATTCGTCACAAAAGGTCTCGTTACGCCGCGGTCGAGCGTCACTATCGACACCCGTTGGCCGCGGTCCACCAAGTCGCGCACGAGCGAGCACACGGGTGTTCCCCCCATGCCCTCCGGCAGGCCGGTGGCGTTCTCAAGGGACTGCATCAGCGGCTTGGTCAGTACTGGTCCCGCCATGGCGATGTGCATCGACTCGCTCCTTCGCGACACTCGCCGGTGGTCGAGGTCTCGTCTCGAACCGCAGATTGTCTTTTGCCGCCCGCCGTCAGAGGCGGCGGCCCCTCCAGCAATCATACGGACTGTCTGAGTGCGGCGCACCTGCTGGAGGCAGTGTTCGGTGGCAACGGGAAAGCTGTTCGGTCGCCGATCATGACGACGACGGCCGGACCCGATAGACTGCGAGCGTGAGCGTCTTCATCGTCATCCCCGTGCACAACCGCCTCGAGTTCACGCGCGCTTGTCTGGCGTCGCTGGGCGAACAGACCTGCGGCGATTTCCAGATCGTCGTGATCGACGACGGCTCGACCGACGGCACGCACGCTGCTTTGGCGGCCGAGCACCCCGATGTCGTCGTGCTATGGGGCGACGGCGACCTGTGGTGGACCGGAGCCATGAACAAGGGGCTGGCGTGGGTGCTGCCCCGAGCCGGCGCAGACGACCATCTCCTCGTCCTGAACAACGACACGGCTCTGCCGCCCGACTACCTGCAGACGATGCTGGACCTCGCGAGGAGCCACCCGCGCGCACTTCTCGGCTCGGTCGCCGTGAGCTGGGACGACCACGAGCGCATCGTGGACGGCGGCGTTTGCATTGACTGGCGGACGACGCGTTCGATGAGCCCGGCCGCTGGGCTCACACGGTCGCAGGCCTTCGAGCGGCTCGGCGACACGGCGCCGGTCAGCGTGCTCTCGGGCCGCGGCACGCTCATCCCGGTCGAGGCCTTTCGGCGGGTCGGCCTTTACGATCGACAGCGGCTGCCGCACTACGGCGCCGACTGGGAGTTCGCTCGGCGGGCGCAACGGGCCGGCTTCGAACTGCTTATGAGCTACGGCGCCCCCGTGTACAGCCACGAAGACGCCACCGGTCTGCATCCCAGCAAGCAGACGCTCGATGCACGCCAGCTCCTGCGCGCCTACTTCGACATGAGGTCGCCCAGCAACCTGCGCACGCGATGGTGGTTCGCCCAGCTCTGCGCCGAGCCCGCCTTCGTCCCGTTGTTCTTCGCCGTCGACGTGCTCAGGGTCGTCGGGGGTGGAGTGCGGCGGCAGACCGCGGCGAGGTGCCGCAAGGCTCTCTGCCAAGGGCGCTGACCGGGTACGACTCAGTGAGCGCTCCATCGCGTGCACGCAACGGTCTGCATGCCGCCCGCGTATCCGTGACTCCGGCAGCTGAGTCTCACGACGCGAGGGCGGCGGCGATGCCGTCGGCGAATCGCCGCGCCATGTTCTCGACCGTGTAGAGCCCGGCGTGCTCCCGGCATCCGGCCTTGAGTGCGTCGAGGCGCGCCGAATCCGTCAACAGGTCGGCGACGACGGCGGCGTATGCAGCCGGAGTCGCCCGCTCCGGCAGAACGATGCCGTTCACCCCGTCCATAAGGTAGGCGCACTCCGGACCGTTGTAGGGCACCGACGTGGCGATCATGGGAACCTCAAGAGCGAAGGCGTCGAGGACGGCGAGCCCTACCCCGCCCGGCATGAGCATCAATTGGGCAAGCCGGAAGTACGGCGCCTTGTCGGCGTCGAACACGGGACCCACATCCCGCATCCAGGCGTTGCGGGCCGCTGCCTCCTTTACGACGTGCCTGTCGGGCCCCGCACCGATGAAGACCATCTCGAAGTCCGGCACCCGGCGCTTGATCAGCTCACAGGCGGCGATCAAGAAGGGCAGGCGCTTCTCGCGGTACAGCGCCCCGACGAAGAGGCATACGTGCGTCCCCTCCAGGCCGAGTCTGGAACGCAACGACTCTATGTCGCCGTCCGTCACCCGTGCACCGGCGGCCGCCAGCGCGCTTGTGTCGATCGCGTTCTCGACCACGGTGATCCGCTCCGGAGGAAAGCCGAACTCCCGCACGTAGCCCGCGCTGAGCTCGTTGTAGGCGAACCACCAGTGCGCCCGGCGCGACATGAAGGCCTTGGCCAGCTCTCCTGGGCGGCTGGACGGCGTCGCCTTGAGAGTCCTGCCGTGCCCCCAGAGGGCCACACGCTTGGCGCCCGCCATCTGCAGCGCCAGCAGCGGATAGTTCACCAAGAGCCTGCTGGCCTGCTCGACGACGACCAGGTCGACGCCGGGAACGAGGTCCAGACAGCGTTGCCAGTACAGGCGCCGGCGCCCGACCGGAACGAAGCGGGTCGGCCGCTTCACCGCCCAGTCCAGATCCACCAGGTCGCGCTTGCTGGCGTCGTCCGGCTCCGGGTCACCGTATACGAGGACGAGCTCAGTCCCCGCCTCCGCCAGAGCCTCGCGCAGCAGTTCGTAGAGTCGACGACGGTACTGCGGGATCGTCTTCTGGACGATCAGGACGCGGCTCTTCACTCTCTCCTCACGTGCACGTGATGCTCCCGTGTCTCCATGCGGGCGGCCTCTGTCGACAATCGGGTTCCGGGTGTCGGCCGTGAGGCTGCGACGTCGTGCCCGTCGGCGCAGCGCGCAGTCGGGGAGTGGAGGCCCGACTCGCCTGCGGTCAACGGCGCCGCCGCAGGAGAACCATGCTGCCGACCGATGCGCCGCCAATGACAACGAAGAACCAGGGGATGGCCGCGAGTCTCACTCCGGCCTGGTCCCAGCCAGCATCGACCAACAGCGGGCTGGGTAGGGGGACGGCAACGTCGCGTCTCCCGCCTCCAGGGCGTGCACTTGGATGCGGCTTGCTGTCACCGCGTGGGGAGTCACCGGCGACGGGGACAACGGCCTTGGGTGTGGGTGTCACTACGGTCTGCCCTGCCGACACAGGGGAAGTGCCACCGGCGTCGGTCCTGGGCGGATTAAGACCGGCCAGATAGTCGGCCAGCACGCCGTCGACGTCACTGTACTGCGAGAAGAACGGGTCGCTCCGCGCGAGCTTGATCGCGGCGCGCACTTGGGAGGCCGAGTATGTGCCGTCCACCCTCCCGTCCATGGCGTCGTCGAGGATGCTCCGCGCCGAACTCGCCTGCGTGACAGGCACCCAAGCGCACGCGGCGAACACAGCCGCAAGCGTGATGACGAGGCCGCGCCGAACGATGTCCATCTCCGCACCCCCTTCGCTGAGCTCCGCGTATGGGCCGATGAGGTTCCATGCGCCTTATATCATTCGCCTCATCGGAATCACAGCCGTTCGGCTGAGCGGGAGTCGGCTATACTTCGCACGGTCCGTCCGGCGCGGCGCCGGGTATCGAAGAAAGGGGCTTGGTTCTTGCAGCCAGCGCATGCACGGTCACAAGCGGACGCGACCCGTGCGTCGCTGCCCTCCCTTCTGCCGATCCTTGCCGTGCTGGCGGCGATCGCGGCGCTCGGCTTCCTCTCGGGTGGCTACGTCTACTCACGGACCACGCCCGTGGCGCTCACTTTGGCAGGGCTGGCGGTGGCCGGTGTCTGGCTGGCGCGGGGTCCTGTCCGTGTGCCTCGCGCCTATCTCGTGAGCTTGGCCGCAATGGGCGCCTTCGTGCTGTGGATCGGCCTCTCCATTCTCTGGTCGACGGCCCCCGACCTCTCTTGGCGGGCCTTCAACGTCGCCGCCCTCTACCTGTTGGTGATGCTCGTGTGCGGCATACTTCCCGGCGGCAAGGTGCAGCTCCGTCTCGCCGCCTACGGTTTCGCGTCGGTGGTCGTCGTGGTCGCGGTCTACGCGCTGCTCGGCAAGATCGTGCCGGATGTCGTCACGCACGCCCACGTCTTCGCTCGTCTGCGGGCGCCCATCGGGTACTGGAACGCACTGGCCGCGATGATCGCCATGGCGATCCCCATCGGCCTCGAAGCGGCGTCGCGTCGCGATCTGCCGCCATGGGCGCGGGGCCTCGTCTCGTCCGGTCTCGCGCTCCTCTTCTTCACGCTCTTCTTCACGTTCTCGCGCGGCGCCATCGCAGCCCTGATCGTCGCGCTGCTCGTGTACTTCTTGGTCTGCGGGCCGCGCCTCTCGGGGTTCATCTCGCTGGTGATCCCCGTCTCGCTCGTCGCCGTGGCGATCAGCCAGGTACGCCACCTCGGCACGCTGTTCGCCGAGACGGCGGACGACGCCCTGCGCGCCTCCCAGGGGCATGCCTTCGGAGGCTGGGTCGTCGGAGCGCTCGCTCTGGCGTTTGCCGGCCAGGCGCTGGCGGCCCTCGTTCAAGGACGCTGGCCGCTGCCGGCCCGCGCCGCACGCCTCACCGGCGCCGCCGTGCTGGTCATCCTGGTTTCGGCGTCGATCGTCTTCGGCGTTTACTACTTCCCGCGGCACGGCGGGCTCACCGGATGGGCGAAGACCCGTTACGATTCGGCGCTTTCGACCTCCGGCGTCGGCAACGACGCGAGTCGTCTGGTCGCGCTCAACAGCAGCGGCCGCCTCCCCTGGTATGGCGAGGCGCTGCGTGGTTGGGCCGCCCACAGAGTGGTCGGCACGGGGGCGGCCACTTTCAGTTTCACGCACTACCTGTATCGAGAGCGCGCCACCGTGGTGATGCACAGTCACAGCCAGTGGCTCAACGTGCTCAGCGAGCTGGGCTTGGTCGGCTTCGTGCTCTTCGCCGTGGCCGTCGGCGGCCTCGTGACCGCCACCTTCGCCCGTCTTCCCGGAGGTCGTGGCGATTCCCAGCGCTCCTTGATGGCCGCTTGCCAAGCGGCGACCGTCTTCTTCATCGTCCACATGTCTCTCGACTGGGACTGGGACATGGCGGCGATCACCGTCTCGTTCCTGTTGCTTGCCGGCACGGCGACCGCATACGCCCGCACCCAGCGTCGCGCTGCGGCCGATCCGGTCGGCCTGCGTGCTCCAGAGGCCGCTATGCCCACGCGCGCCCGGTCGCTCGACGTGCGCCTCTTGGCGACCGGGTTGATCGCCTTCGGCGTCGTCTCCTGGACGTTGCCGTACCTCTCCGAGCGGGCCACTCTGGCGGGATTGGAGCACATGGGCGAGGGGGACTTCGCGGCCGCCGCGGCGGCAGGGCAGAGGGCGAGCCGCCTCGATCCGCTCGCCGTCGACTCTCTCATCCTGCTCGCCGATGCCCAGGCGGCGCAGGGCCGGCCGGCCGCCGCTCGCCAGACGCTGGCCGAGGCCGTGCGGCTGCAGCCGCGCAACTACCAGCCCTACTACCGCATGGGCGTACTCGAATCGAGGGACTTCGGGGACGAGGTCGCTGGGGAGATCTGGTTCAGGCGCGCCCTGGCCTTGAACCCGCTGGACGGACCCACGAGGCGCAGCCTGGATCAGCCGTGAGATCGGTGCGGGCCGTGGTCAGCGGGCTCCTGCTTGTGCTTTTCGGCCTTGCGAGCTTCATGAGTGCGGCGGTCCTGCTGCTCGGCATCGTCCCCAGGGCGGCCATACACATGACGTCCAACAAGGTCCTCGCCGGGGCGTTGGTGGCAATGGGTATCGGAGCCTTTGTTGCAGCTCTCGACCCGTATCGTCACCGCCTCATGATCGCGGTGGCCGCGCTCTTCGCGTCGTTCGCGGCAGGAGCCATCCTCTACCGGCTGCACGAGGGTCAGCATGTAGACGATCCGGTCAGGCTCCTGCTGCCGTTCGTGATCGCCTACCCCGTCCTTGCCCTCATCTTCTTCCCTTGCGGTCGCGGCTCGAGCTAGACGACGCCGCGCGCCCCGCTGCCCGCGCTCGTGAAACAGACGGTGAAATACAGCATGAGCACGAACGACGTCACGGCGAAGGTCCACAGCACGGCCCTTCTCCTCTCAAGCGTGAGCGCAAGGGCGATGAACAGTGGAAAGACGACCACCACGAACCGATGGAACGAATACAGCGGCAGGTTGCTTGACGGCTGGGAGAGCGGGAGGAGCAGCGCGAGCAGAGCGTACACGCCGTACGGCAACGGCAGCCGCCGGAATACGACGACCAGGCAGAACGACGCGAACAACAGCGCCGCGAAAGGCAGCAGCAACCTGGCGATCGCCAGTTGAAGCTCGTGCCCCGGCAGAAGGCCCGAGGGCAGCAGCGACAGATCCCCGGCGACGGCGCGCAGGCCCTTGGACGCGGCTTGCGCGCCCCGCCATACATCCTCCCAGGGCCACGAAGGCGTCCGGTTCCATTTGACCCTCTGCACCTTGGCGAACAGGAGGGCATCGCCGAAGCGTGCCCAGAGGTAGCCCATATAGACGAGAAGACCGGTAGGGATGAGCAGCAGCCAAGCGAGCCTGGCATCGCGAGGCCATTCGAGGACCGGTCGACGCCATGTCCACTCTCTCTGCTCCGCGTAGATGAGGAGGAGCGGTGCGAGCAGGAGCAGGCCGCTGCTGCGCGTGAGCATGGCGAGACAGCCCATGAGACAGGCGAGGGCCCACCGTCGGTTCCGCGCCAGCAAGAATGCCGCGACGGTGAGAAGCAGGAACAGCGACTCGCTGTAGACGGCGCTGAAGACGAACGCCGTCGGGAAGACGGAGATGAGCAACACGGTGACGGCCGCCGCTCTCGACGTCGTCTCCTCGGCGGCGAGTCGGAAGAGGAGGAGCATGGCTCCTCCATAGCAGGCAGAAGAGAGAACGAGGCCGGCCGTCCAGTAGCTGCCCCCGAACAGCACGTGCGTCGCGCGGATGAGCAACGGATAGAGGGGGAAGAACGCCGTGCGGGCGTTCTTCGCGTGGTAGCCCTCTCGAGCGATGTTCACGAACCAGCCCGCGTCCTTGCGCGTCCAAGGCGTGATCAGGAGGTCCCTCAGGGGGCTCTGCCAAGCGTCGGCGTAACGGTATGCGAGATACGCGGCGACGATTGCGACGACCAACACGGCTGCACGCGAGACCACGGCGGCGAGCAGGGCGAAAGTGCCGTCGGATGACGAGTTCGCCGGACGCGGGCGGGGGATGTCGTGCCTGTCCCGCATAGATGTCCAGTCTATATCGCGCGAATCCCGGCGCCGCGGCCTTCACTGCGTCTCCTGCGGGCATGGGCTCGGACCGGCTTGACGTTGTGCGGGCCGGTCGATAGGGTGCGGACCATGGTGTACAGGGTAACCTGTCGGCGTTGGCCGGCCCGTGTCTTCCTCAGCATCCTCACTCTCCTCATCCTCGTGGCTGTGGCGGCGGGCGCCGCCGTGACGCCCTCAGCCTCGGCCGCCACGGTGGCGCGCGGGCTCTGCGAGCCCTACCTCCCAAGAATGGAGGAGGTTGACCAAGAGGCCCTCCTGCGCGAGTTGAAGGAGGATCTGCGCGCCTCCTACGTCCGCTTCATGGTCTCTTGGCGGCAGGCCGAACCTAAGGAGGGCGAGTTCGACTCCACGTACATGGCGGGTGTAGCCTCAGCGGTCGATCTGGCCGAGAGTTACGATCTGAAGATCATCATCACGTTCCACGATGTGCCCAAGTGGGCCTCCCAGAAGAATCTGTGGCCGACGCCGGACGGCTACCGCGGCAACTTCGCCATGAGCCTCGCGTCCCTGCCGGCGTTCGAGAGCTTCTGCGAGTACTTCTCCGCCCAGTTCAGAGGCCGGGTGTTCGGCTACGAGTGCTGGAACGAACCCAACCAGGCCCTGTTCATCCGTCCGCAGTCGAGGCCGGGCGACCCGTCTTTCGCGGTCAAGCGCTACATCAAGATGCTGGAGCGCTTCTCCAAGGGGATCACGGCAGGGGACCCGCACCCCACGGATCCCAAGCGAGCTCATGCCCTGCGAATCGCGGGCGCCACAGGGCCGAACGGCAACACCGGCGTGACCAGCTCCTTCCCGATTCGCTTCGCGCAGGCGATCAAGGGCGCGAAGGGCGCCACTTCGTGGTTCGACGCCTATTCTCACCACCCGTACTCGCCGAGCGCCTCGGCGAAGCCTTGGCCCGAGGCTCCTCCGCGGGACCCTTCACGAACCGTCAACTTGCAGAATCTGAAGCGCCTGCTCAACGTCTTCCCCAAGAAGCCCTTCTACCTGACCGAATACGGCTACACGACGGTGTCGTGCAACCTCTTCGGCCAGTCCTTCAGCCAAGCGACACAGGCCGAGTATCTACGCCGCGCCTACGTGTACGCCAAGCGGTTCCCCCAAGTGAAGATGCTGATGTGGTATCTGCTGACCGATCAGGCTGCCGGCAGGGCGGGTGTCTACACCGGTCTCCGAGAGGCGAACGGTGCGAAGAAGCCGGCGTGGTTCACCTTCGCCCAAGGCAGCCGTCTCACCGTGACGGGTCCCAACAGGATACGTAAGGGCAAGCCGTTCACACTCGAGGGCAAGGTGACCTGGAGGGCCCAGGGCGTCAAGGTGTCGCTGGTCCTCCAGGACCGCGTGCGCGACGGCAAGTGGATCGAGAGGAAGACCGTGAAGGCGGCGACCGTCAAGCCGGACGGTTCTTACACCGTGCAGTTGCGAGCCGGCGAGTCCAAGTACTACCGCTTGGTTTGGCCCGGAGTCGTGACTGGCAAAGCGCACTTCGTCAAGGTCACGAGGTAGGCGACCCGGATCACGAGAGAAGCGCGCCGTCGGCCTCTTCGACGGTCAGGACGTCTCGCGTCTGTTCGCCGGGCCCCGTTGGTTCTCGATTGGACCTCATGCGCTGATGTCGGCGCCACACCGGATCCTCAAGGTTGTCCGGACCCACCTCCCCGCGGACTTCCGGCTTGGTCCTTGGGCGAGAGGTGGGAACGGGGGCGTCCTTCCCGGCCGCGCCGGCAGGGGTCGGCGGGGCAGTCCCGTGATCCGGCACGCGGATGGTGGATCCGGTAGATGGCACAGAGCCTGACGACGCAGATCATCAGCGCCACCAAGTGGACCTATCTGGCCACCTTCGTCAATGTGGTCCTGCAGGTGGCGGTCACCGCGATCCTCGCCCGACTACTCGTCCCCGGCGCGTTCGGCCTCGTGGCCATGGCGACGCTCGTGCTGCGCTTTGGTCAGTACTTCGCCCAGATGGGAGTCGGTCAGGCCATCGTTCAGAGGCGCGATCTGTCGACGGCCCACGTCCGAGCCGGCATGTGGACGAGCGTGGTTCTCGGCGCAGCCTTCAGCGCGGTCGTTTGGGCGGCTGCCCCGCTGATTGCGGAGCTGTTTCGTTCGTCACAGCTCCAACCGGTGCTTCGGATGATGGGTCTGTCGTTCACGCTGACGGGTGCTTCGGCGGTGGCCTTTGCCCTCCTGCGGCGCGACATGCGCTTCAAGGGGATCGCTCTGGCCGACATCGCCGCCTACGCGATCGGCTATGGGCTCGTGGGCGTCAGCGTGGCGCTGACAGGTGGAGGTGTGTGGAGTCTGGTGGCCGCGTCGCTGACGCAGGCGGCTACGGTCTGCATCATCTACAACGCCCTTGCGCGACCGAGTCTGACACCGGTCATGAGCCGCCGGGCGTATCACGAGCTGCTCGGCTTCGGCTCCACGGTCTCGGTGATCTCGTTCCTCGAGTTCATGAGCACCAACCTCGACACGATGGTAGTGGGTCGATTCGCCGGATCCGCTTCGCTGGGCCTCTACTCACGCGCCCTGAGCCTGACGGGTGTCCCCATGGAGTATCTAAGCACTAGTCTGTCCAAGGTCCTCTTTCCGTCGTTCAGCCGGATCCAGGGGGATCAGGATCGGTTCCGAAAGGCGTACATAGCCACGCTCGCCGTGGCGGCCGGGGTCGGATTGCCGGTCAGTCTCGGCATGTCCGGAGCCGCCCGCGAACTCGTCGCCGTTCTCCTCGGTCCTCAATGGGGTGCGTCTGTGTCGGTAGTCAGGCTCGCGGCGCTCGCCTCGGCGGCCGCTGTGCTCTCCCACTTCGCTGGGGTCGCGCTCGAAGCGACCGGGCGCCTGAGGGAGAAGCTGGCCGTGCGCGGCGCCCAACTGGGGCTGTTCGCCGGCCTTCTCCTGCTCCTGGGTCGATTCGGGTTGCTCGGCTACGCTCTTGCATTCGTGTTGTCCGAGATCGCGGTGCACATCGCGCTCTCCTGGCGCATGACGAAGGACTTCTGCATGGGCAGGAGCGCGATCATCAGCGCGTATCGTCCGGGTCTGGTCGGCGGTGTCTGCGCCTGTGCGGCGCTCTGGGGGGAATCGTGGGCCGGCCGCTGGCTTGGACTGGGGTCTGGCCTCGTCCTGGTCGTCCAAGCAGCCACCGGCGCGGCAGTCCTTCTGGTGGCGGTCTTGTGCGTCGCGCGGGGTCTCGTGTTGCGCGAGGTGGCGTCACGAGGCGCAGGGACCGTTCCCGGCCGCGTCGCGGCGCGGCTGGTGTCGTGGCGGTATCATGGCGCTCTCGGAGACACGGCTGAGGCCGACGTGTGAGGGCGCTCGTAGGCGCCGGTCGCCTGAGCCGCGGTCATGAGCATCCCGCTCACGTTCGTGCGTTCCCGCGCGTCATCGCGAGTGGCACGGGTCTGCCGGGGCGACTACCCGGTCAGGTGTTCGATGAGGATCTTGACGCCGATCGCGATGAGGATCAGGCCGCCCACCACCTCCATGCGGCGCCCCAGCAGAGCGCCGAACCGCGCCCCGAGCTCGAGGCCGACCACG
>JAAYBE010000458.1 GCA_012719015.1 Actinomycetota bacterium | reverse complement strand
GAGGCGGCCGCCTCGCCGGGCGGCATCCGCAGCGGCCCGTCGGCGGCGGCGACGTAGTCGACGATGGCGAGCAACTCGTCGACACATCCTTCGAGGTCGAGGCGTTCCGCGGCGCCGGACCCCGGTGCGCATGACTGCTTTCGCTCCTCGGCCGGGCGCGGCGTCGTCGGCCCAGGCTCCATCACACCTCCCGTGCTGACCGCACATGCGCCAGCCTACCGTCCTGTCGCGCGCAAGGAAAACAGGCGACGTCGCTCGGCCCTTCCGCGTCGCTGAAGGACCCGCACCCGGCGGGCTCAGCGCCGGTACTTGAGCAGCACCGCCTGGTGGACGCCGCCCTTGCCCCAAGCATCGCCGCCGACGTAGACGCCGTCCTTCGAGCCCAGCACCAGGCCCGCAGGATGAGCCCAGGGTCCTCCTCCGCCGGACCACGCCCTCACCCATTTGCGCGCGCCCGCCGCGCTGTACTTGATCGTGAGGAAGGCGGCCTTAGAGACGTGCTGGTCCCTGACGCCCCCGACGTAGACGTTGCCGGCGCCGTCGCGGACGATGTACCAGCCCTCCGCGTCCCTGCTCGCCGGCATGTACGCCTTGCTCCAGACCACCTTCCTGAGCTTCGCGTCCAGCTTCATCGTCACCGCCTTGGAGTACTTGCCCGCGACCCACTGCTCGCCGGTGACGAACACGCTGCCCTTGCCGTCGATCACGGCCGCTCCGAACCACTCCTCGCTCGTGTTGCCGACGCCCCACTCCTTCCAGGCCTTCTCCCGCAGGCCCCGGTCGAACTTGACGATGAGGGCGTTCTCGGAGCCGTCGACGCCCTTGGTCCAGACCGAGCCGGTCGCCACCACGCTGGACCCGCGGACCGCCAACTCGTCGAAGGAGGACGAATCCCCGTGACGGGGCTCGTAGACCCAACCCTTCTGCCTGGCCCCATCGGCGCCCATCGCCTTGAGGACGATCGCGTTCTCAAGCCCCAGGTACTCGTTCGAGCCCGCCACGTAGATGTCGCCTTTGCCGTCGAGGGCGAGGTCGGCCACATCGTAGTCGCCTGCATCCGGGTCGCTGGGCTCCGGGTCCCACCGCGTGTGCTCGGGCCAGGCCTGCTTGCCGGCCTTGGTGTACTTGAGGACGACGATGCCCGTCAGCCCTGCGCGGTCGCTCTCGCCGAGGACGACGACGTCGCCCTTGCCGTCGACGGCGATCTCCGTGCACTCGTCGTCGCCGTTTTCCCCGCCGTCGTACGGCGGCGTCGCCCAGCGCAGGGCGCCGGAGGCGCTGTACTTGAGGACGACGATGTCATCGCCGGCGCCGGAGTCGACCGTGGCGGCGACGTAGACGTTGCCGCTGCGGTCAAAGGCGACGTCGACGGCCCGGCCTTCACCGGCCACCGTGTACCTCTTCAGCCAGACGCGCTTGCCGGCGCTGGTGTACTTGGCCGCCATCGGGCAGAGGTCATCGTCCTTCTCCTGTCCGCCGGCGAGGGCCGTGACTCCCTTCGGCCCTGCCGCGATCGCCCAGGCGCCGGCCTCTGTCGTGCTCGTGCTGCCGATGCGTTTCGCGTAGAGCAGCTGGCCGGACTTCGCCGCCTCGGCGCTCGCGGCGAACAGCAGCGTCAGGAGCAGGGCGGCGCTCGTGACGAGCGCGAGGCGCGCGCCGTAGCGCCGTCGGGTGCGCGCGTCGGGCGACGACGTTGTGATCGGTCTCCCCATGACTTCCCCTCCAGTCCGGAGGAGCGGTCGCCGTCCGTCCAGTCCAATGCCGGCAACCGGGCACACGGGCCCGCTCCTCGTGCCCGCGGGTCTAT
>JAAYBE010000080.1 GCA_012719015.1 Actinomycetota bacterium | reverse complement strand
GCCGACCCCAGGCCGCGGAGCCACGGGCCCATCACGCCGACGTCGAGGGTGGGCCAGCTCTCCGCCGCGGCGCGCAGCGGCGGATGGGAGAAGAAGACGAGCCGGGGCGTGGGCGCGGCGACGCCGAGCGCCTCGCGGACGGCGGCGTCGGAGCCGTACACGGTCACCACGACGGCGGGGCTCGTGTCGATGCCGAGGTCCTTGAGACGGGCCCTCGCCCGAAGCGCCGCGGTCAGCACGACCCCGGCGCGCCCGCGTGCCCGGCGGTCCCCGATCACGACGAGACCCGGGCGCTGCAGCACGAGCGGCTCGTGCAGCGCCATCAGGTACCTGCCCCTGAGCTCGTCCGGCGTCTCGTCGGCGAGCAGCGAGGCTCCATCCGCGACTGCGGTCATCCTCAGATAGCGGACGACGGCGATCCTGTCCGGCGGTCCGGCGCCCGCGAGCCGGCCGATGCCTCGGACGCGGTACACGCCCCTGGCGGCGTCCCTGGGCGCGACGTCGAACGCGAAGGTCTGCCACGGCAGCGGAGCGAGGGTGTCGAACACCTCGCCGAGCCCCGCCGCCGCCGCGATGCCCGTCTCCGATCCATGTGCGGACAGCCTCGCCAGGAAGCTCTCACGGTCCCCCTCGAGCAGCGCATCGGCCGCCCGGGCGAACGCGTCGCGGGCGACCTGCAACGTCCGCTGCTGCTCCGCGGCGCCGTCGTCGATCCCTGCGCCCAGAGCGCAGGCCCCTGCCACGACTGCCACGGCCGCCGCCAGGATGAGGGCGGCGATCCTGGCGCTGTGCCGTGCTGCCGTCACGTGACCCCCGGACGCCGGAGCGGAAGGCCCAGCCGGAAGAGGAGACCCCGGCCATCCTGTCGCCCCCGGCGGCCGATCCCTGAAGGGTCGCCGGCACATCCGGCGAAGCGGTCGGACGGATGGGGAGCCTCCGCAGGACCTCCCGCGTGTACCATGGGACACCATGCACGACCCGCCGCGACAGGACAAGCCCTACAGGGTCTACCGAGCCGGCGACCGACGGCCGGACGGCCGCGTGCGCCGGACGCTCGTGTGGGCCCTTCTCGGCGTCGGCATCGTCGTGGCCGCCGTCGCGGTCGCCGTCGGAGACTGGAGGCCGTCCGCCTCGGGCGCAGCACCTGCCCCCGGGACCGGCCGGCCCACGAACGCCGCGCTCTCCCCGGCGGCGACCCCCTCGCCCGAGCCGCCGCCGCCCGCCGGCTCCACTCCGTCCCCGACGCCGGGTTTCTCGGTCACCGCGGGCGGCGACGTGATCGGCGGGTTCGCCGTCGGCGACGTGGTCGCCTCCGTGGGCAGTCGCCTCTTCGCTCACGTCGCCCCCGTCTTCGCCAAGAGCGACTTCGGGTTCGTCAATCTCGAGAGCCCGCTCACCAGAGGCGGCGACGCACAGAGCTGGAAGGACGTCGTCATCAAGGGCGACCCCGACCTGGCGCCGGCGATGGCCGCGAGCGGCATCAATGTGGTCACCATGGCCAACAACCACGCCGGCGACATGGGCGACAGCGGCCTGCTGGACAGCATCCGCCACTGCAGGAAGAACGACATCGTCGTGGTCGGCGCGGGCAAGGACCTGGACGAGGCCATGTCGAGCACCGTGCTCACGACCGCCGACGGGACGAAGGTCGCCTTCCTCGGCTTCACCGACGTGCTGCCCGCCGGTTACCCGGCCACGGCGTCGAGCCCAGGCGTGGCCCCGGGACGGGCCGACATCGGCGCCGTCAAGAGAGCGGTGAGAAGAGCCGCGCGGCGGGCGGATTTCGTCGTCGTGGGCTGGCACTGGAACTTCGAGTACAAACGGGCCCCGAGCTCGCTGGAGCTCAGCGAGGGACACGCGGTCGTCGACGCCGGCGCGGACATCGTGTTCGCCCATCACCCGCACCTTCTGAACGGTGTCGAGAAGTACGGTTCCGGCCTCATCTTCTACAGTCTGGGCAACCTCGTGTTCAGCGGGTTCGATGGAGAGACCGCCGAGACGTTGCTGGTGCGCGCCAGGGTCTCGAAGGAGCGCATCGAGGCGCAACTGGTGCCGGTGATCGGCGGAGGGACCGGCGTCCCGTACCTGGCCAGAGGACCCCAGGCCCAGAGCATCCTCCGGCGCGTCAAGGGCTTCTCGGCGGCGCTCGACACCGACGTGAAGATCGTGGGGGGCAAGGGATACGTGCTCCTCAGGCGATGAGACGCACACCGTGACCTTCGTCATCTGCCCCAATCTCGCACTGGACCACGTGCTCGCGGCGGACTGTCTGCGCCTCGGTGGCCTGACGCGGTGCCGGATGCTGCGCTCCCAGGCGGGGGGCAAGGGAGCGAACGTGCTGCGCTCCACCCTCGCCCTGGGCGGCGACGGCGCGCTGGTCGGCTTCACGGCCGGACGCGTCGGCAAGGTGATCGACGAGCTCGCCCGCGACGAGGGCCTCGCCTTCACCACGGTGTCCACGGAGGGGGAGGCGCGCGTCTCGACGGTGGTGCTGACGGACGACGGCGGCGTCACGCGCCTCTTCGAGCGCGGACCGGCGGTGACACCCGCCGACGAAGAACGCCTGCTCGCGCTCGCCGCCCGCCGGGCCTCGGCGCCACGTGAATGGGCGGTGGTGACCGGGGCGGCGCCGCCCGGCGCCTCGCCCGGGTTCTACGCCGGGCTCGTCCGCGCCGCGCGCGCCGGCGGACATCGCGTGCTGGTGGACGCCGAGGGCGAGCAGCTGACCGGGGCGCTCTCCGCCCGTCCGGACCTGGTCAAGGTGAACCTGGCCGAGGCCTGCACAGCTGTCGACGGAGCCGCGGCGGACTGCCCGGACGAGAAGCGGGCGGAGCCGGAAGCGCTCGTCGCCGAGGGTCTCGAGCTCTGCCGGCGACTGGTCGCCGCCGGCGCCGCCGAGGCGGCGTTGACCCTGGGCCCGGCCGGGGCGGTCGCGATGCTCGGTGGCGACGTCTGGCATGTGACCACGCCGGCGGTCCGCGCCGTGAACCCGGTCGGTTCCGGCGACTGCTTCGCCGCCGCCCTCGTGCTCTCCCTGCAACGTGGCGACGACACGGCGGCGGCCCTGCGCCTCGCCGCCGCCGCCGGCGCGGCCAACGCCGCCTCCCCGTTCACCGGCGACGTCGACCCCGCGCTGGCGCGCGAGCTGGCCGCTGCGGCTCACGCCCACCGACAGACCGCGCGGTCCGCCTGACGCCGCTCCCGGATCCGGGAGCGCCGCTGGTCGCGTCTCACGGGAACCCCTACACTGGAACCCCATGCGACCCGTCCTGATCCAGATCGGCGACTTCGAGTTCTACAGCTTCGGCCTCATGGCCGCGCTGGCGCTGATCGTGCCCGGCCTGAGCATCGTGCGCGCGCTGCTGCGCCGGCGCGGCGCCGCCGCGGACTTCGCCTATGAGCTGATCGTCGCCGCCGGGGTGGGCGGCTTCCTGGGGGCGCGCGTCTACTACCTCCTCGAGCACCTGGAGGCGGTGCGCGCCGACTTCCTGGGCGTCGCCTTCGGCGGCATCGGCTTCACCTGGTACGGGGGCCTCATCGGCGGCTTCGCCGGCGTCGTCGTCTGGACGCTGGTCCGTCGCGTCCCGCTCGACCTCGTCGCCAACGCCATGGCGCCGGCCACCGCACTGGGCTACCTGATCGGCCGCATAGGCTGCCAGCTCGCCGGGGACGGCGACTACGGGAAGCCCAGCGACCTCCCCTGGGCGATGGGGTATCCCCACGGCACAGTGCCGACCCCTCCAGGCGTGAAGGTCCACCCCACCCCCGTCTACGAGATCCTCGCCATGGCCCTGGTGGTCTGGATCCTCTGGCGTCTCGCGACGCGTTACGACAAGTCCGGCTGGTGGACCTTCGGCTGGTTCCTCGTGCTCTCGGGGATCGAGCGCATCCTCGTCGAGTTCGTCCGCATCAACCCGGTCTGGTTCGCCGGGCTCACGCAGCCGCAGTGGGTGAGCATCGCCAGTGTGGCCATCGGGTCGGCGCTGGTGATCGTCTTCGGCCGACGAGGCGCCGTCCTGGGTACCGACACCTGACCGGCTTCTCCGTGCGCCACGCCGACGGCCGCGCCGGACGCCGACGGCCACGGACCGTCAGGTCAGTGAGGCCGCGTCCGGCAGCCCGCTCGGGACGAGGAGGAGCGGGCAGGGCGCCGTGACGAGAAGCTCCTTGATCACGGCTCCGTGCCCGCTCTCGAAGCTGCCGCTCCAGCTGAGGACGATCAGGTCCGCCGCGCCGGTGTCGGCCTCCTCAGCGATCACCGTGGCCGGATCGCCGACGCGCACCGCGATGCCATGGCGCCCGCCCTTGGGGCACTGGGAGAAGCGCAGGGTGAACTCGTCCTGCCAGGCGGGCCACTCGTAGTGCTCCTGGTCCATGATCCGCGGCGCCGGCAGGCTGCCGGCCTCGTCGGGGACGTCGCCCGTCACCACATGGAGCATCAGGATCTCACGGCCCCGCGCGCAGAACGCCTCGTCGGCGGCGCGCATCGCCGCCGACGACGAAGGACTGCCCTCGAGCGGCACGACCAGACGCCGGAGACGGGTCAGCGTGCGCATGCCCGGCCTCACCAGGAGCACCGGAGCGACGTGGTTGTCCAGGAGCGCCTCGGCGACATGGCCCAGGACCCAGGTCCCCGGCGAGGACGCGCTCGGGCAACTGAGCCCGAAGGCGACGGCGTCGACGGTCGTGCGCCGGACGAGCGCCGACAGCACCTCCACAGGCTCGCCGTCGACGGCGATGAGGTCCAGCTCGCCGAGGTCGGCGCTCGCCGGCTCCGGCACGTCCGGCTCGCGGACGTGCACGCCGCGCACCTCCCAGCCGGCGGCGGCGGCGAGCGCGCGGGCGGCGCGGACTACCGCGCGGTCCGCACCCGCATCGGCGACGGCCACCAGGAGCGTCATAGAGCCTCCACCCGCCAAGGGCCTCCGTCACGGCGCCGCAGACGATGGGCTCCCGGGGTCAGCTCGTGGTCCACCCCGTCCAGCCTGAACGTCACCGGCTCCTCGGCTACGGTTATACCCACGTCCACGCCATCGCCGTGGCGCCGGAGATCGAGGTGGAGCTGCGCGCCGCGGAAGCGCAGCGGCAGGCGGACGCGCGACCACGCCGCCGGGAGCTGCGGGTCCAGGCGCAGTGCCTCTCCGCGGCGCATGATGCCGCAGAACCCCATCACGGCCGCCTGCCACAGGCCGCCCATGGTGGCCATGTGCAGGCCCGCGGCCGCGTTGCCCATGTTGTCGCCGAGGTCGATCGCGGCCGCCATCTTGAAGTAGGACGTCGCCTCGGCGACGTCGTGCAGCCGTGCCGCCACCGCCGCGTGGATGCCGGGGCTCAGGGAGCTGCCGTGGCTGGTGATCGGCTCGTAGTAGTCGTAGTTGGCCCGTGTGGTGGCCTCGTCGATCTCGTCGGCGAGCACGTGACACAGCATCACCACGTCGGCCTGCTTGACGACCTTGCTCACCAGCGTGACGTCGCGGCCGAGCAGGAGATCGGCCGCCATCGGCCGTGGGCGGAGGCGCTCGAGGGGCACGTCGGCCATGTCGTAGAACCCGGCGAACTGCTCGAAGAGCAGCGTCTCCGGGTCGAACCCGGTCACGTAGCCCTCCATCACCCGGCGCCAGCGTGCCAGCTCGCGTCCCGCGAGCTTGAGCCGCTTGCGCAGCTCGCGGGCCCGTGCCCGGTCGTGGTCGTCGAGCCAGGCGAGCGCCTCGAGGGCACGCTTGATGTTCCAGCGCGCGAGCACGTTGGTGTAAGCGTTGTCGTCCACACCCTCGTGGTACTCGTCCGGGCCGACCACGACACGGACGTGATACCTCCCCTCCTCGTCCTCCGCCGCGCGGGAGACCCAGAACCGCGCCGTCTCGAGGAGCATCTCCGCCCCCTTGTCGACCATGAACGCGTCGTCGCCGGTCGCCTTCCAGTACTCCCAGACCGCCCAGGCCACGTCGGCGGAGATGTGGTGCTCCATGAGACCCGAGAGGATGGGGACCTGCTCCCCGTCCGGGCCGTACACGTACGGGGGCGTGGTCTCCACGCCCTTGTCCGCCGACTCCCACGGGTACAACGCGCCGCGGAACCCCATGCGCGCCGCCTTCTCGCGGGCGCCGGGCAGGTTGCGGTAGCGATACGTGAGCATGGTGAGGGCGGTCTCCGGCTGCGTGTAGATGAAGAACGGCAGCACGAAGATCTCGGTGTCCCAGAACACGTGCAGGAAGTAGGACATGCCGCCCAGGCCGCGGGCGCCGATGGAGACCGTGTCCTTCTCCGGATGCGCGGTGCTGATCATGTGGTAGATCGCGAACCGCAGCGCATGCTGGTCCTCCGGGTCGCCGTCCACCCGCAGGTCGGCGGCGGCCCAGGCGGCGTCCCACGCCGCCCGGTGCCGCTCCAGCAGCGCATCGAAGCCTGTATCACGGGCGCGCTCGAGGGCATGCCGGGCGACCTCGGGCGACGGCACCCTCGTCCGGGCCGAGACGATCGCCGCGAGCCGGTCCACCGTCGCCGGATCGCCCTGCTCGAGGCGCCCGCCGATCACGTCGCGCGCCTGCTGCGGCATGCGCGCGACGGGGGAGCCGGGCGCCGGGCTCGTCGTCACCGCCAGCACGTGCCCGCCGCCGTTGCGGCCACGGGTCCGGGCGATGAGGCCGGGGGGGTCCTCGAGGATGTCGATCTCCGTCTCCTTGATCGATCCGCCGGCATGGGTCACGCCGATGGCGCTCTGCCAGACGATCCGGGCGCCGAAGTCCTCAGGCACCGCTTCAGCGCGCGCCGCCATGAGCTCGCGGTCGGCGAGCGAGGCGAAGCGCGCCGTGCGTACACGGATGGTGCGACCGTTGCGCAGCCGCTGGCGCCACGTGCGGTACACGACCCCGTGGCGCAGATCCAGCACGCGCTCGTGATCGACGATCTCGCCGTTCGCGAGCGTCACGAGGCTGCCGTCCGCCATGAGCCTCAGCCCGGTCCAATCCGGCGCCGGCACCGGCTGGCGGAAGGCGGGGTCGCCGGTCCCGTCGCCGTACACACCGGCGACGAAGGTGGCGGGGGTGGAGATCGCCGAGCCCTCCTCGAGCGCGCCCCGCGTGCCCGTCTCGCCGTTCGCGACCGTGAGCCACGTCTCGACCTCACGCTCGCGGAACGGATCGAAGCCCTTGACCTCGAACCGCCACCCCGGGTCGTCCGTGGGCTCGGGGAAGCTCGTCTGGGCGACGATCTCGCGCATGGCGAGCTGGTCGTGCAGGATGTCGAGGAACCTGACCGGTCCTCCCCCACCATGCAGCACCGGGGAGGGGACGCCGGCCGGCTCCTGTCCGACACTCACGAACACCGACCGCTGCAGCTCGGGGATGAGCATCGCGGAGTCCGTCCCTTGCCCGTCGGCCACCGGCCCGAAGGAATCGCCCACCACGAGCACGTCCTCCGGCGCCCGGCCACGCCCTGCGACCAGGACCCGCGCCACCGCGTGCATGGCGTCCGCCTTGCCGGTGAGGCCGAGGTCGATGTGCCGGGCGTCGCTGGTGACGGCCGCGTGCGCCACGCCGGCCTCGCGCACGAGATCGCGGGCGAGGCGGATGCCCTCCTCGAGGCCTCCGGGGAAGCCTGCCGCATTCAGCCGCGCGTCCACCTCGCGGCGAAGCTCGAGCGCCGATGCGCCCGGCGGCCCGGCCCAGTCCGGCAGCAGGTCGAGCGAGCGCCGGTTCAAGCGATCGCGCACGAGATCGACCTGCAGTCCGGCGGACGCGAGACGCCGGCACAGCGCCTCGGCCGCTTCATCCAGGCCTTCGTACTCGGACGCCGTGGCCCGCCAACGCTCCAGCAGACGGGGCCCCGCGGGTCCGACCACGTAGGTCTCGGACCCCCGCGAAAGGAAGAGGAACAGACGGCCCTCGACACCCGGACGGGCGCCCAGGTGGTGGTCCACCTCGCGGACCCCGGCGCTGCTGATCACGGCGATGTCGACACCGAGCGCCGTCAACCGCTCCACGCGGCTGCGCACCGCCGCCGCGTCGGCGCCACGATGAGCGACGGCGGTACCGTCCCAGGCGAAGCAGACGACGGAGAACTCGCGCTCGAGCGCGCGCTCCAACTCCCGGGCGCGCGCCTTCTCGCCCCGCTCTTCGACCCTGTCGCCAGCGCTCGCCATCGCCCTACCATCCTGCCCCAAGTGCGCCCTTCCTGCACGGGACGATACACTTGGAGACCGGCCAGCATCGCCCGAGGGGAGCCTCATGTCTTCGTTCGACGTCGCCTACGTCCGCAGCCAGTTCCCGGCCCTGAAGCGCACGGTGAACGGCCGACCCGCCGCCTACCTGGACGGTCCCGGGGGGACTCAGACGCCGCAACGCGTGATCGACGCCGTGGCCGACTATCTCGCGCACCACAACTGCAACGTCCACGGCGCCTTCGTCACCTCGGAGGAGACGGATCATGTGATCGAGGAGGCGCGCGCGGCAGGGGCGGACCTCCTCGGCTGCCACAGGGACGAGGTCAGCTACGGCGCCAACATGACGACGCTGGCACTGCTGCTCAGCGACGCCCTTGCGCGCGACATCCGTCCCGGCGACGAGGTCCTGATCACCCAGCTGGACCACGAGGCCAACCGGGGACCCTGGCAGCGGCTGGCTGAGCGTGGCGCCGTGGTCCGCGAGATCCCCGTGGACCTCACCACGTGCACCCTGGATTGGGATGCGTTCGAGCGACTGGTGGTGCCCGGCACGACGCGTGTGGTCGCCGTCGGATACGCCTCGAACGCCGTCGGCACCGTCACCGACGTGGCCCGGGCGGCCGCGCTCGCGCGCGACGCCGGCGCGCTCAGTGTGATCGACGCCGTCCATTACGCGCTGCACGGGCCGATCGACGTCAGGGCCATCGGCTGCGACTTCCTCTTCTGCTCCGCGTACAAGTTCTTCGGCCCGCACGTGGGCCTCATGTACGCGCGTCGCGAGGCGACCGAGGTGCTCGAGCCGGTACGCCTGAGCACCCAGGACCCGGACCCTCCGTGCGTGTGGGAGACCGGCACGCTGAACCACGAGGGCATGGCCGGCGCGACGGCCGCGGTCGACTTCATCGCCGACCTGGGCGAACGGCATCTCGGGATGGTCGAGGCCCGTCTGCCCGCAGACCTGCAGGGCCGACGCCGGGCGGTCGTGGCCGGCATGCTGGCGGGCGAGGCCCACGAGCAGCCTCTCGCGCGACGACTGCGCGAACAGCTCGCCCGGATCCCCGGCGTGTCCCTGTACGGGCCGCCCGAGGAGGCGCCGCGTACCTCCACCGTGTCGTTCACGCTGGACGGCCTGCAGGCGGTGGAGGTCTGTCGGGCGCTGGGCGCCCGCGGCCTGTTCACATGGGACGGTCACTTCTACGCCCATCGGTTGGTGGAGCTGCTGGGCCTGCTCCCTCGAGGCGGCCTGGTGCGGGTCGGCTTGGCTCCGTACACGACGGAGGAAGAGCTCGAGCGTCTCGTCACGGCGGTCGCAGAGCTCGCCCGCGCCGCGCGATGACGGCGGGCCACACCCCGCATGAGGGGCGGGCACATCCACGCGATGTCAGGCTCTGCTTCCTGGGCTTCGGCAACGTGGCCCGCGCGCTCTGCACGCTGCTCGCCGCCCAGGCACACGTCCTCGGGTCGCGTCACGGCCTGCGCGTGGTGATCACGGCGGCGGGCACGCGTCACGGCAGCCTCCTCGCGCCTGAGGGTCTCGCGCCGGCCGAGGTCCTCGCGACCATCGGGGACGGACCCCCGCCGCAGGCCGCGCGGCCCGCCGGCGAGCTGCTGGCCGCCTCAGCGGCGGACGTCCTCGTCGAGCTCACCGAGATGGGCGACCTCTCCGGTCTGGCGACGGGCACGCGCCGGCGGGGAGGAGGCCCCGCGCCTGTACCTGCCGCCACCGGACACATCCTCGATGCGTTCCGTCTCGGCATGGATGTCGTCACCGCCAACAAGGCGCCGATCGCCTGGAGCTGGCCGCAGATCTCGGCGGCCGCGGCAGCGGCGGGCCGCCGCATCCGCTTCGAGAGCACCGTGATGGACGGACTCCCCGTCTTCAGCCTCCTCGAGTTCGCACTGCCCGACTGCGCGCTGCTCGGCGTCGAGGCGGTGTTCAACGGCACCACCAACTTCATCATCGACGCGCTGGGCTCGGGCCGGACGCTGGATGATGCGCTGGGGGAGATGCAGGCGGCGGGTCTGGCGGAGGCGGACCCGGCCAACGACCTCGACGGGTGGGATGCGGCGAGCAAGGCCGCGGCCCTCGCCAACGTCGCCATGGGCGCGGACATCACGCCGCTCGACGTCGAGCGCGTGAGCCTGCGCGACGTCGCGGCTGAACGGATAGCGGAGGCGCGCGGGCGGGGCAGACGCGTGCGGCTCGTGACGAGCATCCGGCGCGACCCCGCCCCTGCGCCGGTGGGCGGCCCGGTCCGCGCCGGCATGCGCGCGGAAGAGCTCGATATCGACCATCCTCTCGCCGCCGTGGGCGGTGACTCGCTCGGCGCGTTGCTCCACACGGACCTCATGGCCGACGTGCTCGTCTGCGAACGCCGCGCCTACGTCCCGCAGACCGCCTACGGCGTGTACGCCGACCTCCTGCACCTGTGCCGGACGAGCTGATCGACGAGTGGGTAGGCCCGCTGTCCGTGGAACGGTCGGGCGGCGGGACGCCGCCGCCGCTCTCCGGCGGCCCGGACCGAGCCGCCGTGACCGGAGGGGGAGACCGGACACGGCGGCCGTCCTGGCTGCGCGCCCTGCTCGTCTCGCTTGTCATCATCGCGTCCGGAGCGGCCTGCGGAGCCGCCGCCTACCGGCTGGAGCGCTCGCTCGGGGTCCAGCCGCCGACGGTGGAACAGACCGCCGACGGCTGGCGCATCACTGCCCGCCGGCAACGGGAGTTCAGCGGCCTCGCGCTGTACGGCGACCGGCTGGTCTGGCAGAACGGCGCCGCGATCGAGCTCCTCGAGCTGGACACCGGACGCCTGCGCCTGCTCGGCCCGGGACCCGGCATGCGCGCCACCTGGGACCCGGCCGTCGGCGAGCGCTATGCGGTCTGGTTCGAGGCCGAGCGCAGGGACAGCCCGAGTGCGCGGGCCGTCGTCTACGACACCCGCTCCGGCCGCCGCTGGACGCTGACGGAGATCGGCTCGGTGCTGTCGTACCCGGCGCTCTCCGGAGACGCGGCCGTCTGGTGCTCGACACGGGCCGTCCACTCACCGTCGATCAACGGGGTGTGGATCGGCGACGGGATCGCGTTCGAGGTCGCACCCGGGCGGGGAGAGCCCGTGATCGACGACGGCGTCGTCGTCTGGGCGACAGACCGGATCGGACCGCTCGTCGCAGCTGAGCTCGCCAGCGGCACGACCTGGCCCGTGGCGGCGGGCCTCACACGCGGCAGATTCACCGGCCTCGCACTGGCCGGGCGGACGGTCGTCTGGGGGCAGACGCCGACCGCGCGCGAGCCCGGTCGCGTCGCCGCGATCGACGTGGACGGGGGAGACACGACGGTGCTGGCCCGCGGCGCCCACCGGCTCTGCGGCCCCGCCTTCGACGGCCGGACGGTCGTCTGGGGCGAGCGCGGCCCGGACGGCG
This sequence comes from Actinomycetota bacterium, assembly GCA_012719015.1. Lineage (GTDB taxonomy): Bacteria > Actinomycetota > Thermoleophilia > UBA2241 > UBA2241 > CAIXSE01. Next base: position 949 of record JAAYBE010000080.1, on the reverse strand, counting down.
ACCGCATCATGGCGTGCCGCCTCGACGGCCCCACTTTCACGGTCGCCGCTGTGGCGGGCGACCTCGTGGAGGTCGCCGTCAGCGACGCCAGGGTCGCCTGGATCGCCGCCACCGCGCCGGCCCGATACGAGATCGTCGTCGCGAGGCTGCCGCAGTGAGCCCCGCGCTCCGGGTCCGTCGTACAAGGCCACAGCCCAGCGAGGCGCGCGATCGCCTGTTGCTGCTGCTGCTCATCGCGCTTTGGGCGTTCAACGCCGCCGATCTGGCCCTCACGCGGTACGCTCTGTGGCTGGGGTTCGCCACGGAATCCAACGACGTGATGGACTTCTTCCTGCGGGCCGGCACCGTGCCGGCGCTCGCCTTCAAGCTCGGCGTGGCGACCGTCGGTGCGTTGCTTATGTGGCGCCTGCGCGTGTACCGCATCGCGACCATCGCCGCTGGGCTGCTCGCCGCCGTGCTCGCGGCCGTGGTCACCTATCAGGCGCTCTGGGTACTCAGCCTGCGCTGAGCCACGCGGTCGTCCCGGCTCACGCCCCCCGGCGGGACCCCGCGAGGGCCTCCTTCACCACTCCGGCCGCCTCGGCGATCGCCTCGAGGCTGCGGTCGACCTCGGTCTTGGTGTGTGCCGTGCTCGCGAAGAAGCGTCCGAGGCCGGACCCACGCATGTACACACCTCGCGCCTGACACGCTCTCCGCAGCCTCTCCAACGCATGTGTGTCGCCGGCGAGCACGCGGCGATAGCTCGTCGCCGGCTCCTCGTCGCCGAGCGTCACTCCCCACATGGGGCCGGCCTGGGTGATGGAGGCCGGCACGCCGTGCTCAGCGAAGATGCCGCGCATCCCCGAGACCATGGCGTTGGCGATCGCGTGGAGGTGTCCGTACACGCGCTCGCGGTCGTTGATGAGGATGTCGAGCGTGGCGTTCATGCCGGCCAGCGCCGTCGGGTTGC
>JAAYBE010000079.1 GCA_012719015.1 Actinomycetota bacterium | reverse complement strand
GCGCCGGCGCCCTCCTTGATCCTCAGATGGAAGTCCCAGCCGCTGCCCAAGGCGTCGTCGCCGAGGAGGCCGCGCTCTTCGGCGGCGGCGATGGCCATGCGCAGACGCCGGACCGCCAGCGGGTACTCGGCGCGCACGTAGATGTAGCCCTCGTGGGCGCCGATCGCCCAGCTGCCGATCAGCATGCCCTCCAGCACCACATGAGGGTCGCCGTCCATGATGGAGGCGTCCATGAAGGCGCCGGGGTCGCCCTCGTCGCCGTTGCAGATGATGTACTTGACGTCGCCGGGAGAAGCGGCGGCGTACCGCCACTTGACCCCCGTCGGGAACCCGGCGCCGCCGCGGCCCCTCAGCCCGGAGTCGACGATCTCCTGGACGACCTGCTCCGGAGTCATCGTCGTGAGCGCGGTGCGGGCAGCCTCGTAGCCGCCCCGGGCGAGGTACTCGTCGAGGCTCTCCGGGTCGATCACGCCCACGTCACGCAGGGCGATGCGCGTCTGGGCCTTGTAGAAGGGGATGTCGTGGGCGCAGGCGATATGCTCTCCGGTGGCGGGGTCCGTGTAAAGGAGCTTCTCCACCACCTCGCCGCCTGCCAGATGCTGCTCGACCACGGTCTTGACGTCCTTGAGCTTGAGGCGCGGGTAGTACGTGTCGCCGTCCGACACCACCGCCAGCGGGCTCTGGGAGCAGAGCCCGTGGCAGCCGATGATGCCCACCTCCACCTGCCCCTGCAGACCCGCGGCCTCTATCTGGGCGACGAACTCGTCGCGGATCTTGAGCGAGCCGGCGAACACGCAGGCGGTGCCGGCGCAGACGGAGACACGGCGCCGGCCGTCGGCCGACGTCGCCACCGCGACCTTGACGCCCTCGGCGGGCACGGGGGCGGGCTCAGGCATCGGACACGCTCCCCTGCTCGGCCGCCACCTGCTCCAGCAGCCGGCGCGCGACCTTGCGCGCCGCGTCGGCGGTGAGGTTGCCGTAGGTCTCGTCGTCCACGCGCATCACCGGCGCCTGCGAGCAGGCGCCCATGCAGGCGACGGAGTCCAGCGAGAACTCGAGGTCGGCGCGCGTCTCGCCGTCGGCGACCTGGAGCTCCTGCTCCAGGGCCTCGGTGACGCGCATCGCACCGGCCACATGGCAGGCGGTCCCGTGACACACGAAGCACTTGTGCCGACCGGTGGGGATGGTCGTGAACTGCGCGTAGAAGGTGATGATGCCGTAGATGCGCGTCGCCGGGATGCCGCTGAGGCGGGCGATCTCCTCGACCACGGGCTCGGGCAGATACCCGTACTCGTCCTGCGCATGCTGGAGCAGCGAGATCAGGCTGCCGTGCGGGTCTGTCTCCGCGACGAGCGCGGTGACCTTCCCCACGTCGACCTCAGGGGCGGCATCCCCGGCCGCCACGGGGGTGGCTTCTGGCTTGGGCATCACATCAACTCCACTTCGCACGAGGACCGCGTTCGCACGAGCGGCCGCGGCGCTCCGCGCGGTCCGCTCTTCTTCCGCTCTCTAGTGAACCACACTTGACGGGCGGCGGGTACCGCGGCCCGCTGGGCCGCCGCACCCGCCGCCCGCCCACCTCCGCGCCTGCCTCGGACGAGGGGCGCGGCTCACCTCACGCGAGACCTGTCTGCGCCTTGCAGGCGGCCAGCGCGTTCTTCAGCAGGATCACGTTGGTGACGGGACCCACGCCGCCCGGCACGGGGGTGACCCGTCCGGCGACCTCGCAGACCGCATCGAACTCGAGCGAGCCCACCTGCTTGCCCTCGACGCGGATGGTGGTCACGTCGACCACGACGGCTCCGGGCTTCACCATGTCGGCCTTGATGAGGTTCTGCACCGGCGCCGCGCTGATCAGTACGTCGGCCTCCCGACAGGCCGCGGGGACGTCCTTGCTGTAGACGTGCACCACATGCACCGAGGCGTTGCGATTGAGGCAGAGCAGCGCCACCGGCTTCCCGACGATGTTCGAATGGTTGACGATGGTGACGTCCTTGCCCTGCAGCTCGATCCCCTCGCGATCGAGGATCTCGATGCACGCGCTCGGTGTGGCCGGCGCGAAGAGCTGGTCGCCGAGCAGCACGTGGCCGATGTTGGCCGGGTTGACGCAATCGAGGTCCTTCTCCGGGGCGATCGCGTTGAACACCGTGTTCTGGTCTATCTCCGCGTCCATCGGCATGAGGGCGAGGATCCCGTGCACCGTCGTGTCGGCGTTGAGCCTGGCGATGAGCTCGAGGATCTCGGCCTCGCTCGCGCCGGCCGGAAGCGTGTGGTTGAAGTAGGCGAAACCGACCGTCCCGGTGTTCTTCTCGATCTGGCCGCGGTAGAACTGCGCGCCGCCGTCCTCGCCCACCAGGATGGTGGCCACACCGGGCTTGACGCCGCGCGTCGCCAACCCGGCGACCTCGGCCTTGATCTCCTCACGGACCTGCCCGGCGATGGCCTTGCCGTCGATGATCTGCGCTGCCATGGCTCCCTTTCGTCTGCTGGATCGCGGGTCGCGAGCTGCCTCGGCCCCGGGGTTCAGAGTTTGGAGACGGTGATCGCGAGGACCTCCTCGCGCAACGCCGCCGCTTCCTGCTGGATCCGGTCGATCTCGGCCGCCGCCGCGCTGGTGTACCCGACGTCCTCGATCGAGCTGAGATTGATCTTGACGTTCAGCGCAGCTCCGACGACGGCCGCCTCACCGAGGATGGCGCCGATGCCGGCGTCGGTGACGGCCGCCGGATTGCCTTTCTCGGCGGCGATCTTGCTCAGCCGGCAGACCTCCACGGCGACGCGGCAGATCTCGAGCGGGACGTCCGCAGCGACGATGAGGCCGGCCTGGACGGCCGCCTTGCGCGCCGCCTGCTCCTCCTCGGTCTCTTTGGGCAGCTTGTACGCCTCGATCACGCCGTTGTAGGCGGTGGTGTCGTCCTGCAGCAGCTTCTCGAGTCTCGCCCTGGCCGCCTCCGACTGCTCGACCAGGGCGACGATGTCGGCCTCCACCGCGGCGAACTTCTCGCGCCCACGGGTGAGGTTGCATACCATGCCGACCAGCGCCGCTCCGAGGGCGCCGACGCACCCGGACACGCTCCCTCCGCCGGGAGCGGGCTTCTTGCTCGCGGCGTCGTCGAGATAGGTCTGCAGGGGCTCCGACGTATAGATGATGGCTCCGTCGCTCACCGTTCACCTCCAGCGCGGCGCCTCGCGCCGCGGACAGGGGAGCGACAGGCAGGGCCGGTCGAGCGCCGGCCGGCCGCGGAGCCGGGGAAGGGCTCCGCGGGGCGCCGGCGCCGTGAGGCGGCCGGCGCCCCGGGTCGCTCCTTCAGCTTCTCAGAACAGGCCGATGATCCGGCCGGTCTCGACGTCGATGTCCACGTCCACGGCCGCCGGACGCTTGGACAGACCGGGCATGGTGCGCATCTCGCCGAGCAGCGGATACAGATAGCCGGCGCCGGTGGCGGGACGGATGTCGCGGATCGGGACACGGAAGCCCCGCGGCCTGCCCTTGAGCGCCGGGTCGTGGCTCAGCGACAGATGGGTCTTGGCCATGCACAGCGGGAGCTTGTCCAGGCCCTGCTCGGTGAAGAGCTTGATCTTCTCCTCCGCCGCCGGGAGATAGTCGACGCCGTCGGCGCCGTAGATCTTGGTGGCGATGGTCTCGATCTTCTCCTTGATGGAGGCCTCGAGCGGGTAGAGGAACTTGAAGTCCCCGCCCTTGTCGGCCGCCGCCTTGACGACCTCGGCCGCCTCCTGGCCGCCGTCGCCGCCCAGCGCGTGCACGCTGATCGGCACAGCGTCCTCGGCGCCGGCCGCGACGGCGGCCTTGCGCACGATCTCGACCTCGCTGTCGCGGTCGAAGGCGAAACGGTTGATCGTGACGACCACCGGGACGCCGAAGTACTTCATGTTCTCGATCTGCTTGGCGAGGTTCTCGCAGCCCTTCTCCAGCGCAGCGTTGTTCTCGCCCTTGAGGAGCTCCGGATCGGCCGGCAGGCCGCCGTGCATCTTCAGCGCGCGCATCGTGCAGGTGATGACCACGGCGCTCGGCGCGAAGCCGCCGTAGCGGCAGATGAGGTCCATGAACTTCTCGGCGCCCATGTCCGCGGCGAACCCCGACTCGGTGACCACGTAGTCGCTGAGCTTCATCGCGACGAGGTCGGCGATGATCGAGTTGTTGCCCTGGGCGATGTTGGCGAACGGGCCGGCGTGCACCACGGCCGGGTTGCCCTCGAGGGTCTGCATGAGGTTGGGCTTGAGGGCGTCCTTGAGGAGCACCGTCATGGCGCCGCCGGCGCCGATGTCGTCGGCCGTGAGCGGCTTGCCCTCGTAGCTGTAGCCGAAGGTGATGCGGCCGAGACGCTCACGCAGGTCCTTGAGGCTGGTGGCGAGGCCGAGGATGGCCATGACCTCGGAGGCGACGGTGATGTCGAAACCCGTCTGGCGCGGGATGCCGTTGAGCTTGCCGCCGAGACCATTCACGATCTCACGCATGGCGCGGTCGTTGAGGTCCACGCAACGACGCCAGCTGATGGTGAGCGGGTCGATGCCGAGCTCGTTGCCGTGCATGAGGTGGCTGTCGACCATCGCGGCCAGCAGGTTGTTGGCCGCACCCACGGCGTGGATGTCGCCGGTGAAGTGGAGGTTGAGGTCCTCCATCGGGAGGAGCTGCGAGTAACCGCCGCCGGCGGCGCCGCCCTTGATGCCGAACACCGGGCCGAGCGACGGCTCGCGGAGGGCCAGCATGGTGTCGATGCCGATCGCGTTCATCGACTCGCCGAGGCCGATGGCCGTCACGGTCTTGCCCTCGCCCAGCGGCGTCGGCGTGATCGCGGTGACGTCGATGATCTTGCCGTCAGGCTTGTCCTTGAGGCGGTCGAGGAGGGCCATGTAGTCGACCTTGGCCTTGTAACGACCGTAGAGCTCCAGTTCGTCCTCCAGGATGCCCGCCTTCTCGGCGATCGCCTGGATGGGCTGCATGGTGGCCGCCTGGGCGATCTCGATGTCGCTCGGCGTCGGGGATTTGCGAACGATCGAACTCAACGCGTCCTCCTTTGATCTCCACTGTCCCGCGCGTGTAGGTTGTGACGACCGCTGCGTCGAGTGTGGCGACGCCGGGCGCCGCGCGCCGGTTCGCATCCGGCGCTTGTGTCGGATTCTACTAGCGCTCCACAAAAGCGGTCAATTTCGCACACATCGGCCTCGCCGGCGAGAGAGAGGCCGGAGACGGACGACGGCCGGTACGACCGTCCGTGTCGTTCAGGAGCCGCTGAAACGGCTGCGGGCGGCCGATTGGGCGGCCTCGTACACGACCCGGGCCGGGCGTCCGACCGCTGCCGCCACCCGGCGCACGTCCTCGTACTCCGGCGAGACGCCGGTGAGGCGTCCGCCGACGTAGCTCAGCCGGACGCCCACGGTGAGCTTGCCGATCCGGACGCTCTCGCGGCGCTCCTCCGCGTAGACGCGCCCGCAGGGGACGACACGGAGGCCGAAGGTGCTCGTCTCGGCGAAGACCGTCTGCGCGAGGCGCTCGCGGTCGGTCGCCGCGGCGAGCACGTGAAGCACCACGCCGGGGCGCGCCTTCTTCATGAGCGCGCCGGTCATCCACACGTCGAGCGCGCCGTCCTCGCGCAGCAGGTCGGCGGCGTGCGCCAGCAACTCCGGCGTCATGTCGTCGATGTTCGCCTCGAGGACGACGAATCCGGCGGGCGCCGAGGTCACGACGGCTCCGGCGTCCACGGCCGCGTCGGACGAGGTTCCTTCGGAGGGCTCCGCCGGATCCACGAGGACCGCGCGCAGCACGGCGGGCCGGCCCGGCGTCTCATGGCGGCCGGCGCCGTGTCCGACGCGCTCGATGCGGCCGGCCGGCAGGCCACCGAACTCGCCGGCGTAATGGGCGAGCAGGGCAGCCCCGGTCGGGGTGGTGAGCTCGCCGACCGGCTCGGCCGGCGTGGCGCCCGCCGGCACGGCGGGAGCGCCCCCGGCCGTCGGCAGGCCGGCGAGCAGCGAGAGTACCGCCGGCGTCGGGACGCCCAGGACGCCGTGCGCCGTCTCGACCTCCCCGTCGCCCAGGGCCGGCGGCGAGGCGACGATGCGCTCGGGAGCGAGCTTCTCGAGCAGCGTCGCCGCGCACACCAGGTCGACCGCCGTGTCGACGTCGCTGAGCCCGTGGAGGTGCGCCTGCTCCTCGCCGCGGCCGTATACCTCGGCCTCGGCCGCGGCCATGCGCTCGGCGATGGAGGCGCAGGCGTCCGCCACCGGCTGGTCGAGGTCCGACGCGTACAGCGACATGATGAGCTCGTCGAACCCCGCGAAGCCGGGCTGGTCGGCGACCTTGAACGCCAGCGCCGCGAGCCCGCCGCGGCGCACCTCCTCTATCTGCGCCAGGCGCGGATCGATGCCGGCGGCCGCCAGCGCGGGGCGCAGCAGATCGTCGAGGGGGCCGGGATCCTCCACGCGCGTGCCCGCGAGCGCCAGCAGCGCGCCGACGAGCATGTCGCCGCTGATGCCGCTCGAGCAGTCGAGGTAGAGGATCATCACCGTCACTCTATCGCGTCGGCGGGCCTGAGTGGAGCCCGCCGCACCGGGCAGGGACACCGATCCCGACGGGTCCTGTAGAATGCATGCATGCGGATCGCCCAGCTCGCACCCCCATGGATCACCGTTCCGCCCGAGGGTTACGGCGGCACGGAGTGGGTCGTCCAGCAGCTCTGCGACGGCCTCACGGCGCTCGGCCACGAGGTGTGTCTCTACGCCACCGGCGACTCGCACACGGCGGCCGAGCTCCGCTCCCTCTTCCCTCGGCAGATGCCCGACCAGATCGGCGTGACCGCGTTCGACTCACGTCACGTCTCGTTCGCGTTCGCCGACATCGAACGGGATGCGTTCGATCTCGTCCACGATCATTCGGGGTTCCTGGGCATCGCTTTCAGTCGCTACCTGGCGACGCCCATGGTCCACACCGTGCACTGCGCCTTCGACCAGGTCGCCGCCGGTTTCTACGCCCAGTTCGCCGACGCGGTGGGCTACATCTGCATCAGCGAGTACCAGCGGTCCATGGCGCCGCCGGGCATGCGCTGGGCGGGCATCGCCTACAACGCCATCGCCGTGGAGCAGTGGCCGTACACGACCGGGAAGGACGACTACCTGCTGGCGTTCGGCCGCGTCTGCGAGGCCAAAGGCTTCCACCACAGCATCGAGACCGCCAAACGGTTGGACCGCAGGCTCATCATGGCGGGCGTGCTGCAGGAGCCGTACCGCGATTACTTCGAGGAGCACGTCGAGCCCCACATCGACGGCGAGCAGATCGTCTATGAGGGCGAGGTCAGCGACGCGCGCAAGCGGGAGTTGTTCGCGCACGCGGGCGCGTTCCTCTTCCCCATCACCTGGCCGGAGCCGTTCGGCCTGGTGATGATCGAGGCCATGGCGTGCGGAACCCCCGTCGTGGCCATGCGACACGGCTCGGTCCCCGAGGTGGTGGACGACGGCGCGACGGGCTTCGTGGTCGAGCCGGACGACCTCGACGCCTTCGTGGCGGCGGTGGGCCGGGTCTGGCAGATCGACCCGGCCGTCTGCCGCCGCACCGTCGAGGAGCGGTTCACCGTCGAGCGCATGGTCGCCGACTACGAGGCGATCTACCGGCGCTTCCTGGCGCGTTGACCGGTCGCACAGGCGACGGGATCGCGGAGGCGCTCGCCGCGTATCTGGGCGCCCGCGGCAGCGAAGACGCCCCCGTCCCGTTCTTCGTGCAGGGCGACGCCGTCGAGACGCTCCGGCTTTTCCCGGCGACATCGGTCGACTGCGTCGTCACGAGCCCGCCCTACTTCGGCCACCGGCGTTACGCCGGCGGCGGCCTCGGCGCCGAACCCGACTGGCGCGCCTATGTGGCCGCCCTCGGCGCCGTCACCGCGGAGCTGCTCCGGGTGCTCAAGCCGTCGGGCTCTCTCTGGCTCAATCTGGGCGACACCTACCGCGGCAAGCGCCAGCTCGGCGTGCCGTGGCGGGTCGCCTTCCATCTCACGGACGCCCAGAGATGGACGCTGCGCAACAGCGTCGTGTGGCACAAGGTGAAGGGCGGGCCGGACACGAGTCGGGACCGCCTGCGCAACGTCCACGAGCTGCTCTTCCACTTCGTCCTCCGGGCGAAGGGATACCACTACGACGCCGACGCGATCAGGCGACCGCCACGCTCGGCGCGCGTCGAGGACGGTGCGGTCGTCTCCGCCACCGGCGTGCGCGGCGTGCGCTACCGCCGTCAGATCGAGCTCTCGACGTCGCTGGACGAGCTCGAGAAGGCGGCCGCCCTCACCGCGCTGGAGGAGACACTCGACCAGGTCGCCGCCGGGCGTCTCGCCGACTTCCGCATGGTGATCCGCGGTCGCCAGCGCGCCACGCATTCCGACGTGGGCGTCGTGTCGGGCCGCGCCCGCGAGCTCCAGGAACGCGGCTTCTACTTCCTCCGCTACCACCCGGACGGCCCCAAGCTCGGCGACGTCTGGGACATCCTGCCGGAGGACACGCAGGGTCGGGAAGCACACTTCGCCCCGTTCCCGCCCGACCTCTGCCGCATCCCGATCCTCGCCACCTGTCCGCCCGGCGGCGTGGTGCTCGATCCGTTCTGCGGCACGGGCACCGCCATGTTGGTGGCCTCCGGGCTCGGGCGGCGGTCCGTCGGGATCGATCTCGCCGGGGAGTACCTCGACCTGGCGCGGAGGCGGACCGGCCGGGCGCCCTGACGGCCGGACTTCAGCCCGGCGCACCTGGGGGACGTCGCATCGTCCGCGCGGCCGCCGCGGACGGCGGATCGGAGTCGACGGGAACGGCGTCCGTGCGCCTCCCCGCCCGGTCACTCCGTACCTGCGCCCTCCCCGCCGCCGAGCCAGGCGACGACCTCGTCCACGGTCGGCACGCGCCGCCGACAGACGACCACGCCGTCGACGCGCAACGCGGGCGGCTGACGCACGCCGCGCGCGATCATGGCGGTCATGTCTTCCACACGGCTGAGCTCGGCCTCACCTGTGCGGCCCAGCCGCGTCAGCGCCTCCAGGACGACGCGCTCGAGGGCGGCGGTGCGCCCGTCCGGGATGCCGAGCAACTCGATCTTCATGCCGTCAGCCTACGAGACGCCGGAGGGGCGTCGCCATGACCTCCGTCAAGAGCGCCCGTCGGTCGGGCGCGCCCGCAGGTCGTCGCGAGGACTCTCCGCGACGCTGCGTCACGTGCCGGGCGTCAGCTACACTCACCCGTGATGGATGCGTCTCCGTCACCAGGACCGCCGCCCCCGAAGGCCCTTCGGATCGAGTCGGACGGACTCTCCCTCGCGGGCCGGCTCTTCCTGCCCGCCGGTCCGCCGGTCGGCGCCCTCCTCGTCTGCCACGGAGCCGGCAGCCGCAAGGAGAACCACCGGCTGATGGGCGAGCAGGCGGCGGCTGCCGGACTGGCCGCGCTCACCTTCGACTTCCGCGGCCACGGCGGGAGCGAGGGCGTGATGGGCCCAGACGGCTGGCGGGACGCCGTGGCCGCGGGCCGCCGCCTGCTCTCCGCGTCCGGTGCGCCGTGGCTCGCCGCCCGCGGGGCCAGCATGGGCGGCTGTTTCCTCCTGCTCGCCGCCCACGCGCACCCCGGGCTCTTCCGCTCGCTCGTCCTGCTCTGCCCCGCCGATGGAGCGTCGCTGCTCGCAGGTCTCGACCGGTATGAGCGCGCGCCGGACGCCTCCCCTCCCGACCCCGGGGGTCGCGCGTACGGCGGCCGCTTCGACGGCCTCGCCCTGCGCCCGTTCCTCGAGCGGCTCGACCTCGTCGCCGCCGCCCGCGGGCTGCCGCGCGTGCTGCTGGCGCACGCGCGCGACGACGACGACGTGCCCATCGCCCACAGCGAGCGATTGGCCGCCGTCCTGGCGCCGCCGACGGAGTTCATACGGCTGGACGCGGGCGGGCACCATGGCCCGGGACGATCGCCGCGGGTCGCACGGGCGACCGTCGACTGGGTTCTCAGGCACGGCGGTTGACCGGGGCTTCCCGCCGCCGCGCCGGCCGTCGGCCGGCGGCGAGCGCGGCGCAGATCCCTCAGGAGAACGGCAGCAGCACGCGCGCGATGATGCCGCCGACGATCAGCGCCAGCACGATCGTCCCGGCGCTGATGTAGGCCGTACGCCGCCAGCCCACCTCGCGACCCAGCACCGCGATCGTGGCGACGCAGGGGATGTAGATCGCGTTGACGATCGCGTAGGTCACGATCTGCGAGGTCGTCATGAACGAGGCGATGTTCATCACCGCCCCGCCGGCCTCCATCGCCGCGAAGACGAGCAGCAGCTGCAGGGCGAGTTCCTTGCGCAGCACGGCGAACACGAGGGTGAGCCCGGCGACCATGGGCAGCATCAGCCAGCCTTCGACGATGGGCCCGAGCACGACCCCGAGCCGCCAGATCCAGCCCATCTCGTACAGCACCCCGAGAGCCATGCTGCCGAGCACGATGATGGGGGCGGCGTCCCACACGAACTCGCGGAACCGCATCCAGGTCTTGCGCGCCACCTGGCGGAGGACCGGACGCCGGAACGGGAACATCTCCATGATCAGGATGCCCTTGTCGCCCGGGATGAAGCGGTTGAGGCCCAGCCCCGCAAGGATGATGACGACGGTGAGCACCGCATAGGTCAGGATCGCGTACTGCCAGCCGGCGACCCCGGCGACGGCGCCGATGATCACCGCGGTGCGCGCGCTGCAGGGGACCAGCGTGGCCAGGACGGCGGCGATGGTGCGCTCACGCGTGTTGCCCAGCGAGCGCGTGGCGATGATCGCCGGCACGTTGCAGCCGCCCGCGGCGATGAGCGGGATGACGGCGCGCCCATGCAGCCCGAAGCGGTGCATGATCCGGTCGCTGAGGAAGGCGGCGGCGTTCATGTAGCCGGTGTCCTCCACGAACGCGAGGATGAAGTAGAACGTGAGGATGTACGGGATGCCCACGGCGAGGGTCGCGATGATACCGCCGTCGACGCCCCAGAGGACGATCTTCCCCAGGGGGCCCTCGCCGAAGATGCCGGTGACCGCACTCGTCACCAGCGGTGAGATCCACGCGGCCCACGCCGCCTCGAGCACCTGCGACAACAGGTCGCCCACGATGAAGAGCGTGGCGAAGATGCCGGCGATCACGGCGATCATGATGGGGATGCCCGTCCGCGGCGCCGTGGTGAGATGCCACCAGCGGTCGGCCGGCGAGCCGTTCATCTTCGCGGCGGCGGCGAGAGCCTTGGTCTCGGTGTGCCGCGCCCGGGAGATCTCGAGCGCCAGCGCCTCGTCGGCGTGGGTCAGGAAGCCGTCGTCGGAGAGGCCGACCGCGCGCGTCACATCGGCGTCGCCCTCCAGGACCGCGAGCGCGGCCGCACGCGGGTTCAGGTCGCCCGGCGGGAGCAGGCCTGCGTCGGACCGGGCGGCGATGCGCAGGGCCACCTCCTCGACGCGCTGCTCCACCGCGGGCGGCAACGGCGTGCCCAGGGTCTCGCCGAGCCCGCCGCCGGCGGCCACCTGGAGGATGGCGTCCTCCAGCTCCGCGACACCCACTCCGCGCGGCGCGACCGTGGCCACCACCGGGACGCCGAGGTCGCGCGAGAGCGCTTCGACGTCGGGCATGCGCCCGCGGCGGCGGGCCTCGTCCGAGAGATTGAGCGCGACGATCACCCGGTAGCCGAGGTCGAGCAGCTGGAGCGGCAGGTAGAGACTGCGGGCCAGGTTGGTCGCGTCGACCACCGCGACCACCACGTCCGGACGACGCTCGAGCAGCGCCCGCCGCGCCTCCAGCTGGTCGCCGCTGAGGCCGTCGAGCGCGTAGCTCCCGGGCAGGTCCACGATCTCGAGCGGGCGCTCGCGCCAGCGCGTGCAGGCGGAGCAGGCCTCCACGGTGACGCCGGCGCAGTGGGCGGTCTCGCGCGACTCGCCGGTGAGGGCGTTGAAGAGCGAGGACTTGCCGACGTTGGGATTGCCGGCCAGACACACCACCACCGGCCGGTCCGTCTGCGGCGCGTCGGCGGTCTCATTCTGTCTCGGATGGACGGTGGTGCTCACGGGCGCGTCAGTGCCGGACCATGATCCTGTCGGTGACCTCCCGGCCGAGCGCGTACTGTGCGTCGCCGACGCGCACGAGCAGGGGGCCGTTGAACGGCGCCACGCTCTCGACCGCGATCGGCGTGTCCGGCAGCAGGCCGAGGGAGGCCAGGTAGCGCAGGAGATCGCCCTCCTCCTCGGCGATACACCCGATCACGGCGGCGTCGCCCGGCCGGAGGTCGGTGAGCGCCTGGAGGCGCTCGTCGGGCAGTGAGCCGTCCTCGCCGGGGATGGCGTGGCCGTGCGGGCACGTGAGAGGGTTGCCCAGCTGCTCCGCCAACCGCGCCTCGACCTCCGGGCTCAAGGCGTGCTCGAGCTTGCAGGCCTCCTCATGGACCACGTCCCACGGCATGTCGAGGTAGTCGACCAGGAACCGCTCGCTGAGCCGGTGCCGGCGCACCAGGGCGGCGCCCTCGGCCAGGCCGGCCTCCGTCAGCCTGATGCCCCGGCCACGTCCGCGTCGCCCGCGCCGTTCGACAAGGCCGGCGGCCCGCAGGCGGTGGACCATCTCCGAGACGGAGGGGGAGGTGAGCCCCAGCTCGGCGGCCAGCCGCTTCACAGTGACGGTCCCGCCGCTGTGCTGGAGCTTGAAGATGGCCTCCAGGTACTCCTCGGCGTTCTCCGTGCGTACGGTCACGGTCGAGCTCCGGTGTCGAGAGCGGCGGTCGGACCCGCCCTGGCTTCACGATTAGGATACCCTACATATGAGAGAGAGGGAACCCTGATTTTAGTCAAGGGGCGGAGCGCCGGGAGAGGATCTGCCTCGACTCGTCCGAGGCGCGGCAGCCTGGACGCCGACAGTCGATGGAGCGGATGACGGGGCTCGAACCCGCGATCTTCAGCTTGGGAAGCTGACGTGCTACCAACTGCACCACATCCGCCCGCCGAGCCTAGTTGACCATACCGCGACGGGTGCCGCAAGCCTCGACCTCGGGAACGGCGTCGGCGGCATCTGCGGCTCATCCTTCCGACCCTGCCAGCCGCAGACAGGCGAGGAAGGTCCGGTACACGTCGGCGAACGACGCCCCGCTCATCTCGAGGGTGCGCCCGTCGAGCCGGACGACGCCAGGGCAGGTCTCGGCGAGGTCGCAATACGTCACTCGGGTGAAGGTCAACCGCAGGGGCGCGCCGTCCCAGACGAACGGCGCCGGCTTGCGCGGTGTCCGGAGCGCCGCCTCGACATCGGCGCGCATGCGGGTGCGTGCCTCCTCCGGAGCATGCCACGCCGCCACCTCGCGCCGTATCCCGGTCTTGACCACGGTCGCCGCGATGCCGGCCACCAACGCCCGCGCCTCGGCAACGACCTTGTCGTCGCCCGAGAGATAGACGGCCGGCACGGCGAAGTGCCCGGCCAGCAGCGCGGCGATGCCGAACTCGCCCACCGGGAGGTCGCCGACCCGGACCTCGTAGGTGCGGTGGTCCCACGTGTGCTCGAGCACGGCGCCGGCGGTGCCCGCCCTGGCGTGATACCCGACGAACAACGCCGCGTCACAGCCCGACCCGAGCCCCTCGAACATGCTTCCCGGGGCGGGCGACCCGCTCACGAGCGTCACCCGGCGGGGCAGGCCGGCCGGGTCGAGGTTGCGGCCGTCGTCGTGCGCGTCGCAGACGACGACTTCGTCGGCGCCCGCCGCCAGACACCCCTCCAGGACCGCGTCGAGGTCGGCGCGCAGGTGGTCACGGGCCCGCCGCGCCGCAGGACCGTCGCGCGCCGTGTCCCTCTCGTCCACCACGCCGCACACGCCCTCGAGATCGACGGAGACGAACAGCTTCATGCGCCCCTCCCTCCCGTCTCGTTCGGCCCGGCCGGATCGACCAGCCCGCCGGCCTCACCGATCCGGCGTGCCAAGGCGGCCACCAGGCAGGCGGCCGCGTCGAGGTCGGCGAGGTCCGCGACCTCGGACGGGGAGTGCATGTACCGCAGCGGCAGGCCGATCGTCAGCGTGGCTGCCGTGCCGGCCGCCATCAACTCGTCGGCGTCCGTCTCCGTCTCTCCGCCGTACGCTTTGACCTGGACCGGCAACCCTTCCGCCGCGGCCGCCTCCTGTGCCCACACGGCCAGACGCTCGTGGCCGCCGGCACCGCGGCTGACCACCGGACCGGCCCCGAGGCGCACCTCGCCGCCGAGCTCCTTGGCGCTCGCCGCGGGCGTATCGGTGCAGAAGTCGCCGTCCACCACGAGGATCACGTCCGGACGCAGACGGCGCGCCAGCGCCTTGGCGCCCATGAACGTCGTCTCCTCATGCACCGTGGAGAGACCCATCAGCCTGGCGGTTCCCGGCTGCTCCGCATACAGCTCGAGCGCGCGGATCATCGTGTACAGGCCGGCGCGGTCGTCCAGGGCCTGCGCGACCACGATGCCGGGCGCCAGCTCGACGAAGTCCGGTGCGAAGGTGACAGGGTCGCCCACGGCGACCCGCTCGAGCGCCGCCTCGCGTCCCGCCGCGCCGATGTCGAGGAACTGCTCGGGCCAGTCCGGCGCGGTCCGTCGCTCCTCCACGGGGATGATGTGGCTGGGCTTGCGCCCCCCTACCGCCGGGACCGCCCCGCCGCGTCCGTGCACGACGAAGCGTCGGCCCGGGACCAGCAGCGGCGCGACGCCGCCGATCGGGGCCACCGAGAGGAAGCCCTGCTCGTCCACATGCGTCACGATCAGCCCGATCTGGTCGGCGTGCGCGGCGACTACGACCAGCGGACCGGTCTCGGGGCCGACCGTGAGCCAGAGATTCCCGAGGGGGTCGCCCTCCGCATCGCCGAGGCGGTCGAGGCGACGACGCACGACCTCCTGGACCGCCGCCTCGAACCCGGTGGGCCCGGGTGCGAGACAGAGGTCACGCAGCAGATCCATCTGCGCAGCCATCATGAGCCTCCCTTCCGAGCCTGCCCTCCGTCCCGGCGACAACAGTAGCGTACGGATGGGCGTGACTTCGCCGTGAATGGGAATACGTATCTTGTCATACGTACCGTACATGCGCCGGAGAAGCGCAGCGCGCAGTACGTCCATCGAGGCGACGAAGGAGTCGTGATGGAAGCAGTGAGGCCGAAGTGGCTGCGCAGCACCAAGGGCGCGCCCTTCACCGGCATCGGATCCCTCGAGGCCGACATCCTCGCCATCGTGTGGGAGAAGCAGGAGACGACGGTCCGGAGCGTGTACGAGACCCTGCGCGAACGGCGCACCATCGCCTACACCACCGTGATGACGGTGATGAACAACCTCGTCAAGAAGCATCTGCTGCTCCAGGACCGGACCGCGATCGCCTATGTGTACAGGCCGGCGATCCCCGGGCGCGAAGTGGCGCAGACCGTGCTCGAGAGCGTGGTGCACAAGCTCATGGGCGGCCAGACGGGGGCGGCGGTCTCGACGCTGCTCGGCCTGGACGTCGACCTCACGGCGGAGCAGGTCGACGAGTTGCGCGAGACCGCCCGCGCCAGATTCGGCGGGTGACGGTCGAAGGACGCTGACCGGGCCGGCGGAGACTCCGCCCGCCCGGGGCACGTCACATCGAGTCCGGCGCGGCGACGCCGAGCAGGCCGAGGCCGGTGGCCAGCGTGGTGCGCACGGCCGCGCACAACCCTGAACGGAACGCCGTGACGTCGGCTGCGTCGCTCAGCACCCGGCAGTGGCGGTAGAACACGTGGAACTCCGCCGCGAGCTCTCCGAGGTAGTTGTGCACGCGATGCGGGGCGCGCTGCTCGGCCGCGCCGAGGAGCACCTCGGGGAAGCGCGCCAGGGTGCGGAGCAGCGCGCGCTCGTAAGGACCCACGACGACCGCCGGGACGGCCTCGCCCGCCGGCCCCGCCCCCGGGGGCAGGTTCCTGAGGATGCTGCAGATGCGGGCGTGAGCGTACTGGACGTAGTACACCGGGTTCTGGCTGCTCTGCTGCACGGCGAGGTCGATGTCCAGGTCCAGCGTCGTGTCGTGCGAGCGTCCGACGAGCAGGAAGCGCGCGGCGTCCACGCCGATGGCGTCGACGAGGTCGTCCACGGTCACGATGTCTCCGCGCCGTTTGCTCATCCGCCGCGTCTCACCGCTCTCGAGCAGGTTCACGAGCTGGCCGATGATGAGCTCGAGCTTGTCGGGGTCGTGCGGCGGCAGCGCCGTGAAGGCCGCCTTCATGCGCGGTACGTAGCCGTGATGATCGGCGCCCCAGATGTCGATCATGTGCTCGAACCCGCGCTCCATCTTGTCGCGGTGATAGGCGATGTCGCTGAGGAAGTAGGTCGGGTCGCCGGTCTGGCGGATCAGGACCCGGTCCTTGTCGTCGCCGTAGCGGGTCGTCGAGAGCCACACGGCGCCCCCGTCCTCGTACAAGAGCCGCTCCCCGTCGAGGTCGGCGAGCGACTGACCGACCTCGCCGCCGAACCCCCGGTGCTCACGTCCGCCTTCGTACAGCGTGCTCTCCGGCGTCCAGACGTCGAAGGGGACGCGCAGGCGCTCCAGCGTCGCACGGAACCGGGCGAGGATGGAGTCGCGACCCCAGACCCTGATCTCGCCGGTCACGTCGGGAGGGAGGGTCGTGACGTCGGGGGCGACCGCCGCCAGGGCCTCGCGGTAACGGTCGCCCACGGCGGCGATGAGCTCATCGGCGAGGTCCAGGAGGTACTCGCCCTGGTAGCCGTCGTCGGGCACGCGGGTGTCGAGGCCGAGCCGCTGGCCGTATCGGGCCGCGAGCGACTGACCGAAGCGGAGCATCTGGGTGCCGTGGTCGTTGACGTAGAACTCACGCGTCACCTCGTGCCCGGCGAACGCCAGGATGCGGCAGAGCGCATCGCCGTACGAGGCGTACCGGGCATGCCCGACGTGCAGCGGGCCGGTGGGATTGACGCTCACGAACTCGACGTTCATCTTGAGACGCCGGGCCACCGGCAGGACGTCGCGGCCGTACTCGCCGCCTTCGACCAGCAGTCTCTGGAGCGCGCCCCGGTACCAGGAGTCCGCCAGGAAGAGGTTCAGGAAGCCGGGACCGGCCACCTCGTAGCGGTCGCAGACGCCGGCCCCCGGACCGGCCATCCAACGCGCGCCGACCGCCGCAGCCAGGTCGCGCGGCGCGCGGCCGGCTCGCCTGGCCGCGACGAGGGCCGCGTTGGTGGTCACGTCGCCGTGCTCGGGGCGTGTCGGCACGGTCAACTCCATGGCCGGCGCATCGACACCGGCGTCAGGCGGCACTTCCTCGTCCAGCGCGGCCTGCAGGGAGGCCGCCAGTCCGCTCAGATCGTAGAGGGCTTCGCTCATCGTCCTTCGTCCCGTTTCGGCGCCGGCCCGGCGGACGGCGCCCGCCGATTGTACCCGTCGTCGCCCGACCGGGCGACGACCCCGACGTCATGATGTGCTCCGGCCGTGATCCCGCACCTGCGCGCGGCCGCGAGAAACCTCAGGTCTCAGTGATGATAGGGCTCGCCGCGCAGGATCTTGCCGGCCCGGAAGAGCTGCTCCAACAGCACGACCCGCGCCAGCTGGTGCGGCAGCGTGAGCGCAGAGAGCGACAGCGCAGCGTCCGCCCGGGTGCGGACCTCCGCCGCGAGTCCCAGCGACCCACCGACGACGAACCCCGCGCCGCCGCGCTCGAACGCCCGCTGCAGGCGACGCGCGAACTCCTCAGTGGCGAGGGTCTCGCCGTCGACGGCCAGAGCGGAGACCATCGGCGCCCGCGGCCAGGCCGCCAGCAGGCGCCTGCCCTCCTCGCGCAGCACCTCCGCCTCGCTCCTGCCGCGCAGG
>JAAYBE010000457.1 GCA_012719015.1 Actinomycetota bacterium | reverse complement strand
CGGCGTGCGGCGCGGGTTCGCGGAGGCCCGCCGCGCAGGGCTCGATGCCGTCGCCATCGCCCTCATCCACGGCTACGCGTACCCGGAGCACGAGCGGCGCGTGGCGGAGCTCGCGCGTGACGCCGGTTTCTCCCAGGTCGCCGTCTCCCACGAGACGAGCCCGCTCATCAAGCTCGTCGGACGCGGAGAGACGACGGTGGTCGACGCCTGTCTCTCCCCCATCCTGCGTCGTTACGTCGACGGCGTGGAGGAGCGACTCGGCGACGTGCGCCTGCGCTTCATGCAGTCGCACGGCGGCCTCACCGACGCGGCGCTGTTCCGCGGCAAGGACGCCGTCCTGTCCGGACCGGCGGGAGGAGTGGTGGGCGCCGTGGCCGTGAGCCGCCGGGCCGACTTCGACAAGGTGGTCGCCTTCGACATGGGCGGCACGTCGACCGACGTCAGCCACTGCGCCGGTGAGCTGGAGCGCAGCTACGAGAGCGTGATCGGAGGGGTGCGGCTGCGCGCCCCCATGCTCCGCGTACACACCGTGGCCGCCGGCGGGGGGTCGATCTGCTCCTTCGAGGACGGGCGCTACCGCGTCGGCCCGAGGAGCGCCGGGGCCGACCCCGGCCCGGCGTGCTACGGGAGAGGCGGGCCGCTGACCGTCACCGACTGCAACCTGGTGAGCGGCAAGCTGCGGCCGGCGCTCTTCCCGCGCGTGTTAGGGCCGGGCGGCGACGGCGCGCTGGACGAGCGGGCGGCACGGACGGCCCTGGAGCATGTGGCCGCCGACATGCGGGCCGCCGGCGTGCAGCCGCCGTCCCCGGAGCAGCTCGCCGACGACTTCCTGCACGTGGCCTGCGAGACGATGGCGCGCGCGATCAAACGCATCTCCACGCAGCGCGGACACGACGTCACGGACCATGTGCTCTGCTGCTTCGGCGGCGCGGCCGGCCAGCACGCCTGCCTGGTCGCCGACGCACTCGGCATGACACAGGTCCTCCTGCACCCCCTCGCCGGGGTCCTCAGCGCGTACGGGATGGGGCTGGCGGACGTCCGGGCGCTGCGGGAGCGGAGCCTCGAGGCGCCGCTGGAGGACGCGGAGGAGGCGGCGACGGCGGCCCTTCTGGCCGAGCTGGAGGCGGCCGCGCTCGAGGACCTCGCCCGGCAGGGCATCGCCCCGGCGGAGACGCGCCTCGTGCGCCGCGCCCACGTCAAATACCGGGGCACCGACGTCTCGCTGCCCGTGCCGTGGGACGGCGCGGAGGAGATGGCCGCCGCCTTCCTCGCCCTCCACCACGCACGGTACGGCTTCCTCATGCCGGGTCGCGGGCTCACCCTGGAGGCGGTGACGGTCGAGGCGGTCGGGGCGGCCGCCGCCGCGGAGGAGCTTCGCCCGCCGGACGGTGGGCAGACCGCCGCCCCCGCCCCCGGGACGCCGGCGCCCCGCGAGACCGCGTGCATGTTCACCGGGGGCCGGGACTGGAAGGCGCCCGTGTACGCACGGGAGGACCTGCCGGCCGGCGCCCTCGTCGAAGGGCCGGCGATCGTCTGCGAGCCCACCGGCACCACCGTGGTCGAGCCCGGTTGGCGGGCCGAGATGCGGGCCGGCGGCGAGCTGCTGCTGCGCAGGACCTCGCCGCCGGCCCGTCCCTCGTCCGACCCGGAGCACGTCTCGCCGCTCCTGCTGGAGGTCTTCAACAGCCTGTTCATGTCCGTCGCCGAGCAGATGGGAGCCACGCTGGCCAACACCGCGGTCTCCGTCAACATCAAGGAACGTCTCGATTTCAGCTGCGCCGTCTTCGACGCCTCCGGCGACCTCGTCGCCAACGCGCCGCACCTGCCCGTCCACCTCGGATCCATGGGCGCCTCGGTCCGGGCCGTCCTCGAGCGTCACCGCGGCGACCTCCGTCCCGGCGACGCCTGGCTGCTCAACTCCCCCTATGCCGGCGGCACGCACCTGCCTGACCTCACCGTCGTCACGCCGGTGTTCCTGGACGAGACCGGAGAGGTCGCCGACGGAGCGTTCGGCGCCACCGGGAGCCCGGCCGAGCCGCTCTTCTTCGTCGCGTCCCGCGCCCATCACGCCGATGTCGGCGGGGTCACGCCGGGGTCGATGCCGCCGGGCAGCACGACGGTCGACGAGGAGGGCGTGCTGATCGAGGACTTCCGCCTCGTCGCTGACGGCCGTCTGCGGGAGGCTGCGATCGCGCACCTGCTCTCGTCCGCCCCTCACCCCGTGCGCGACCTGCGGCAGAACCTCGCCGACCTGCGCGCCCAGGTGGCGGCCAACGCGCGCGGTGCCGCTGAGCTCGCCCGCGTGGTCCGTGAGTTCGGTCTCCCGGTGGTCGTTGCCTACATGCGCCATGTGCAGGACAACGCGGCGGAAGCGGTGCGGCGCGTCCTCGACCGCTTCACCGCAGCCCACGATGCGCCGCTCCGCTTCCGCCAGGAGATGGACGACGGCAGCGCGATCGTCGTCGCCGTACGCGTCGACCGCGGAGCACGCCGGGCCACGGTCGACTTCACCGGTACCTCGCCGCAGAGGAAGGACAACTTCAACGCCCCGGAGGCGGTGACCACGGCGGCCGTGCTGTACGTGTTCCGCACGCTCGTCGACGCGGACATCCCGCTCAACGCCGGCTGCCTCGAGCCCATCGACATCGTCATCCCTCCGGGCAGCATGCTCTCCCCCGGACCGCCGGCCGCGGTGGCCGCCGGCAACGTGGAGACGTCGCAGGCCGTGACGGCCGCGCTGCTCGGCGCGCTCGGCGCAGCCGCCGCGAGCCAGGGGACCATGAACAATCTCACCTTCGGCGACGCACGCCGCCAGTACTACGAGACCGTCTGCGGCGGCGCCGGCGCCGGGCCGGACTGGGACGGCTGCAGCGCCGTCCACACCCACATGACCAACTCTCGGCTGACCGATCCCGAGGTGCTCGAACGGCGCTACCCCGTGCGCGTGGAGGAGTTCCGCATCCGGCGCGGTAGCGGCGGTGCCGGCGCGCACCGCGGCGGCGACGGGGTGGTGCGGCGCCTGCGGTTCCTCGAGCCGATGACCGCCGCGCTCGTCTCCAGCAGCCGCCGGGTGCCGCCCTACGGGCTCGCCGGCGGACTGCCCGGCGCCCGCGGCCGCAACGCCGTGGAGCGCGCCGACGGACGCGTCGAGGAGCTGCCCGGCGTGGTGCGGACGCACATGGCGCCGGGCGACGTGCTGCGCCTGGAGACGCCGGGCGGCGGCGGCTACGGCGCGCCGCCGGACCGCTGACTCAGTACGCGGCCGCCTTGCGCCTGAGCTGCGCGCGCCTCCGACGGCGCAGCAGCACGCTCACCAGCAGCCCGATCAGGAACCCGACCGCGAGCAGCAGCACCAGCATCAGCGCCGCCGGCAGCGAGAACCACCAGAAGAAGAGGTGGAAGCGCCAGTCCTCGCTCGTGTTCTGCAGGATCAGGACGATGATGGCGATGGCGGCG
>JAAYBE010000078.1 GCA_012719015.1 Actinomycetota bacterium | reverse complement strand
GCTGAACGTCTTGGGCATCACGGCGAACACCTTGACCGGCGTGGTGAGCTTCTCGCGCGCCACGGTGGCGCCGCCGAAGGCGTAGCGCCCGGCGACCAGCTCGCCGTCCTCCACGACGAGGCTGCTGACGTCGGTGACGCAACCGGCGCCGAGCTTCTGCGCCAGCCGCGGCGCCGTCTCCTTGCCGCGCCGCGTGGAGCCGACGAGCACGACGCCCGCGCCGGCCTGTCCGGCGACCTGCGCCAGGCCGGCGGCGACGGCGTCGGCCGGCCAGCCGTCGAAGACGGCCTCCTCGCTCACGTACACGGTGTCGGCGCCCGCGGCGGCCAGATCCGCCGCCGCGGCCGCGGCGCCCGGCCCCAGGGCCAGGGCGCTCACGCCGAGGCCCAGCTTCGCGGCGAGCTCCCTGCCGCCGGCGAGCAGTTCCCGGGCGGTGTCGACTCTCTCGCTGTAGACGAGCAGATCGGTCATCGTTACCTCCCCAGGACGCCTTCGCGGGTCAGGGCGTCGACGAAGGCGTCCGCCTGCTCGGCCGCCGTGCCCTCGAACACGATGTGCTTGCGGTCCTGCTCCTTCGCCAGGTTGCTGACGATCTCGCGCACCGGCGCCGGGGCCTCGAGGCCCAGGTCGGCCAGCGACCACACCTGGAGCGGCTTGCTCTTGGCCTTCATGATCTGCATGAGGCCGGGGATACGCGGCTCGTTGATCTCGCTGACCACGGTGACGGCGGCCGGCAGCGGCGCCTCCACCGTCTCGATCATGTCGTCCATGCTGCGCTCGCAGCGCACGGCGCCGTCCGCCGCCTCGACCTTGCGCGCGTAGCCGATCTGCGGCAGGCCGAGCAGCTCGGCGACGCGGGCGCCGACCTGGCCGGTGTAGTTGTCGCTCGAGCCCTCGCCGAACAGCAGCAGGTCGCAGGCGCCGATCTTCTTCACGGCGGCGGCGAGCGCCGCGGCCACCGCCGCCTCGTCCGGATCGGCCAGCGCCGGGTCGTCGACCACGACGGCCTCGTCGGCGCCCATCGCCAGGGCCGTCTTGATGTCCTCGGCCGCCTTGCGGTTGCCCTCGGCCAGACACAGGGCGGTGACCTTGGCGGCCGCACCGGCCTCGCGCAGCGCCACCGCCGCCTCCAGCGCGTTCTTCTCGAGGTCGCCGATCTTGTACGGCACGCCCTCGGTCTGGGCCACGCGATCCTTGACGCGGACCATCTCCAGGTCCGGGTTGGTCTTCACGCAGACGACGATGTCCACAGGCTCACCTCTCTCGTCGCGGGTCGTCGGTCGTCACGGGTCCTCCGGCCCTCTCCGGGCCGGGGCCCGCTCTAGCTCATCCGGTACTGGACCCCGTAGGGCCCTCCGGGATACTTCCAGGAAAGGGCGCGCGGGTCGCAGCAGATCAGGCACGTGCCGCACTCCAGGCAGCCCTCCCAGTTCACGGTCATGCGGCCCTGGTCGTCGCGCTCGTAGAGGTCGGCGGGGCACACGTACAAACAGGCGTCGTCGGTGCAGACCGTGTTGCACACCTCGGTGTCGATGACGATGTGCGGCTCCTTGTCGAGCTTGAAGACGTCGAGGCCGAGCTTGGCGTCGATCTTCATGGGCATCGCTCCCCCTCCTCAGATCCTGCGCGCCGACCAGGCGTCCTTGACGGTGGCCACGTTCAGGAAGTCGCGCCGCACGCTCTTCCAGGCCTTCTTGACGAGGCCGTCCTGCGGACGCTCGTCCACGGTGTAGACGCTCTCGAGGAGCCGCGCCACCGCGCGCGGGTAGTGGGTGAAGAGGCGCGGGTTCTCCATGAAGGACGGGATGGTGCGCGCCGTCTCGAGGTCGCGGAGCACGAAGCTCGAGCGCAGCGACCCCTCGTAGGAGGCGAGCCCGGCGGCGGAGAAGTCGCCCGCCGCCTTGGCGCGCTTGATCGCCTCGGCGGCCAGATGGCCGGCGGCGACGGCGAAGTCCATGCCGCGCACGGTGACCAGCGCGTTGAGACAGAACCCCGCGGCGTCGCCGGCGACCAAGTAGCCGTCGCCGGCCAGGCGCGGCACCTGGCTGATGCCGCCCTCGGGGATCGCGTGCGCCGAGTACTCGGCCACCGTGCCGCCGGCGACCAGCGGCCGGATCTGGGGCAGCTCCTTGAACTCGTCGAGGAGCTGCCAGCTCTCCGTGCCGTCGCGCCGGCGGCGCATGTCCTCCATCCCGACCACGATGCCGAGCGAGATGCTCTCCCTGTTGGTGTAGAGGAAGGCGCCGCCCATCATGCCCTTGGTGCACTCGCCCATGAAGAGCTGGGCGGCGCCCTCGCCGGGATTGAGATGCCAGCGGTCCTCGATCACTCCGGGCGGGAGCTCGATGACCTCCTTGTAGCCCAGGGCGTGATGCCGTGCTTTGGGCTGGGTCGCCAGGCCGGCCGCGCTGCTGAGCAGACGCAGCACTCCCTCGGCCACCACGACCACGTCGGCGCCGATCTCGTCCTCGCCGGCGCGGATGCCGATCACGCGCCCGTCCTCGCGCAGCAGCTCGTCGACCTTCATGTTGGGCACCACCATGGCGCCCTTCTCCATGACCTTCTCCGCCAGCCACTGGTCGAGCCTGGCGCGCAGCACGGTGTAGCTCTGCGGCGCGCCCGCGGTGAAGCGGTCGGAGGCGATCTCGACGGTGGTGTGGGCGCCCTCCGCCATCATGGTGACCAGCTCGCGCGCCACCGGCCGCTCGAAGGGCGCCTCGTCCCACAGCTCCGGGTAGATGTCGCGGATGGGCTTCAGGTAGAGGCGCCCGCCGGTGACGTTCTTGGCGCCGCTGTAGTCGCCGCGCTCGAGGACCATGACCTCCACGCCGGCCTCGGCCAGGCCGTAGGCCGCGGAGAGGCCGGCGAGGCCGCCGCCGACGACGATGCACTCGACTCTTTCCATGTGGCGACCTCCTTGCCGGCCTTCGTCCGCTTCAGTCCGTCAGTGTCGGGCGCCGCTTCGCGGCACCCGACGTCGATCCGCCTGCGGCGATCAATCCTTGAACGGGTTGTGGGTCTCGCCCCACTCGTCGCGGGCGATGATGCCGCGCATGATCATGAGGCCGCCCTCGGCGCCGACCTCGTAGCTCATCACGCCGCGCAGCAGCATCTCGAGCGGGGTGTCCTTGGTGTAGCCGAAGGCGCCGTGGTAGATCATCCCGTGGCGGGCGATGTCGTGGCAGAGCGTGGGCGCCAGGCACTTGCAGGTCGAGATGACCTTGTTGATCTCCTTGCGGCCGAACTGGCCCGGGTTGGTGTGCTCCTGGCCGATCATCCAGGCGCCGCGCAGCAGATTCAGCTTGAGCATGTCGAGCTGCATCCAGTCGTCGACCATCTCGAACGAGATGCCCTCCCACTTACCGAGCGGCTTGCCGAAGGTCTTGCGCTGGGCGGTGTACTCGGCGCTGATCTCGAGGCCCTTCTCGGCGCCGCCGAGGCAGGCCGCCGCGACCAGGACGCGGGCGGCGTTGAACCCGTCCATGTTGACGTAGAAGCCCTTGCCCTCCTCGCCGAGGACGTACTTCTTGGGCAGCTCGACGTCCTTGTAGATCCAGCCCCCGGTGCTCAGGCCCATGCGACCCATGTCCTTGTAGGTCGTGTAGCTGATGCCGGGCAGGTGGGCGGGGACCCAGATGAAGGTGAAACCCTTGTAGCTCTGCTCGGGGTCCGTCTTGACCAGCGTGCAGTGCCCGCTCGGCGGACCCCACTTCTCGCACTCCTTGGGTCCGGAGACGTAGGCCTTCTCGCCGTTCATGATGTAGGCCTGCTTCTCCTCGCTCCACGGCGCGATGGTCGTGATCGCGGCGAGGTCGGAGCCGCCGCCGGGCTCGGTCGTGTTGATGCCGGCGAAGGCCTTGCCGGCGGCCACGGCGGGGAGCAGTTCCTGCTTGAGCTCCTCGGTGCCGTACCGGTTGACGATGTACGACCAGCCGATCGTGAGCAACGTGTAGACGGGCGTGCTCATCGAGAGGTCGGCGCGCGCGATCTCGTGCACCGTGATCATGGCGTAGATCAGGCGCTCCTCGTCGGGCAGCGGCATGCCGCCGTACTCCTCCGGGATGGTGACGCCGAACATGCCCAGCTCCGCCATGCCCTCAGTGATGTCGGTCGGGATGCCGGCCTCAGCCTCGTCGATCGCCCGGGCGCGCGGCTCGAGGTTCTTGGTCAGCCACTCGCGGATGGCCTGACGGTACATCTCCTGCTCGGTCGTGTAGCGGAAGTCCATGCAGCTCCTCCTCTGGAACTCGTCCCCGGAAACGACGAAACCCCCAGGGCACGCCTACGCGGTCGCTGGGGGTCCAGTGCCTGGGTCAGCGGGCGGAGACGGCGCCCGTCTGCGGCTCTGTGTGCAGCGTCGTCATCATACACGGCGTCCGGGCCGACGCAAGCGGACGCCGGTTCGCCATTGTGGAACAAGGCACGGCCGGCGACGCGACGCGCGGGACGACGCGGAGCGGCTCGCGCGGGCGGCCGGAGCCCGCCGCGCGCGTCAGCCGTACGTCTCGGTGCCGACGTCCGGGTGCTTGGCGCTCGGCAGGGGGTAGGCCGCGTCCCCCAGCACCAGGGGCGACTGGTCGACGGCCTCGAAGACCTTGTGCAGGGCCGAGATGAGCGCGGCCTGCGAGTGGCCGCGGTAGCGGTAGCGCACCAGCGCCTCGAGCTCACGGCGCTCGCCGAGGACGTTGCGCCCGAGGAGGAGGCGGGCGAAGAAGTCGCGCGCCACGTCCATGATCAGCGAGGACGTGCAGCCGACGATCACGCCGGTCTCGTCGACCTCGAGCACGATGCCGACGCGTTTGTAGATCGCCTGGTGCGAGACGTCCTGCGGCAGCCGGGCGTACCCGGAGAACAGGAAGGTCGTGACCTGCGCCTCCGCCTCGCCCGTCTTGCCCTCTCCGGTAGCCATCTCCATCTCATTCTATCAGCGGTCAGCGGTCCGTCGTTTGCACGGGCAGGGGCGGCGTGTATCATGGCCCTGCTGCCGCATGGTCTCGGCGCGGAGCCGCCCCCCGCCCGTCCCGGCCATGCCCCCCAGCGGAGACGAGCACGTCCGCCCTGGGGGTCTTCGCGTCTCTGGCCCCCCGAGACCGAGGAGGAGGCAGCGCATGGGCGAACCGAACGGCCTCGACGGCAAGCTGATGACCGTCGCCGACGCCGCCGAACGCTTCATCCGCGACGGCCAGCAGATCGCCGTGGGCGGGTTCACCATCAACCGCAACCCCATGGCGCTCGTCTACGAGATCGCGCGGCGCCGGGTCCGCGACCTGCACCTCGTGGCGCACTCCAACGGCCAGGCGCTCGACCTGCTCGTGGGCGCGGGCTGCGTCTCCCGCATCGAGATCGCCTACGGCGGCAACGGGCGCTTCGCCCCCACCTGCATCCGCTTCCGCAAGGCGGTCGAGCGGGGCGAGGTCCTCGTCGAGGACTACACCAACAACCAGATGACGCTGCGCTTCCTCGCCGGGGCGCTGAACACGCCGTTCATCCCCAGCAAGTCCGGACTGGGGACGGACGTCCTCGAGCTCGAGGGCTTCCCGCCCGGGATCCGGGACGGCGAACGGGTGGCGCGGAAGAAGGTCCAGGTCATGGCCGATCCCTTCGGCCACCCCGACGACGACGTCGCCCTCCTCCCGGCCCTCACGCCGGACGTCTCCCTGATCCACGCCCAGCAGGTGAGCACCGACGGCACGGTGCGCATCAAGGGCCTCACCTTCGCCGACCTGGAACAGTGCAAGGCGGCGTCGGCCGTGATCGTCACCTGTGAGGAGATCGTCCCCGAGGACTACCTGCGGCTCGACCCCGACCAGAACGCGCTGCCGCCCTTCTTGGTCGACGCCGTCGTGCCGGTGCCGTACGGCGCCCACCCGACCGCGTGCCGCTACTTCTACGACTACGACCCGGGGCACCTCAACCACTACAAGGCGGTCGCCAAGGACGACGGGCAGTGGGCCGCCTACCTCGACGAGTGGGTCTACGGCATCGACAGCTGGGACGCGTACCTCGACAAGGTCGGCGGCGCGCAGCTCGCGCGCATCCGCGCCAACACCGTCGCCGGCTACGCGCCGGGCCTGGACCGGAGGTGACGAGGATGGTCGACCCGACCCTTGCGCCCGACGCATCCTGCCCCGCCTGCTCCGCGCGCGAGATGATGGCGATCGCCGCCGGGCGTTTCATCAAGGACGGCGACGTGCTCTTCGCCGGGACCGGCGTGGCCATGCTGGCCGCCGCGGTGGCCAAGCGCATCCACGCCCCGCACGCGCACATCTTCTTCGAGACCGGCGGCATCGGGCCGCCGCTCGACGAGCTGCCGATGGCGGTGGCCGACCCCCGCGTGATGGCGTTCAG
>JAAYBE010000456.1 GCA_012719015.1 Actinomycetota bacterium | reverse complement strand
TACGCGCGAGGGGCGGCGGCGCCTCACGCGCCGCCGCCCCTCGCGGGCTCACCCTCCGGACGCGGCCTCGCTCAGCCGACGCCCAGGATGCTCTTGGCCGTCTCGACCGCCTCGATCGCGTCCTCGGCGTAGCCGTCGGCGCCGATCTCGTCGGCCCAGGCGCGCGTCGTCGGGGCGCCGCCGATCATCACCTTGACGCCGTCGCGCAGACCGGCCGCCTTGAGCGCCTCGATCGTCTTCTGCTGGTTGGGCATCGTGGTGGTGAGCAGGGCGCTGAGCAGCAGCAGGTCGGGCTTGGTCTCCTCGACCTTGGCGACGAAGGTCTCGACGGCCACGTCACAGCCCACGTCGGTGACCTCGAAGCCGGCCGCGCTGAGCATCGAGCAGACGATCGTCTTGCCGATCTCGTGGATGTCGCCGGCGACCGTGCCGGCCACCGCCTTGCCGAGCGTCTTGCGTCCCTCGGCGGAGGCGTCGAGGGCGGGCTGCAGCACGGCCACGGCGGCCTTCATCGCCTCGGCCCCCTGGACCAGCTCGGGGAGGAAGAACTCGCCCCGGCCGAAGAGGTCGCCGACCTCCTCGATGCCCTTCACGAAGCCCTTGTCGAGCACGTCGCCGGCGGGGATGCCGGCGTCGAGGCCCTCCTGGGCGAGACGCTCGGCGTCCTCGACCTCGCCGTCGATGACGCTCTGCTTCATCTGCTCGAATAGCTCGTCAGACATGGGTCCTCCCTCTGCGCCGTAAGTCCGTCGTGTGCGTCCGCAAGAACGCTGGGTCCCTCCCCAGGGGCATCACACTACGACCCGGCGCCGGGGCGCGTCAACCAAGTAAGTTGAAGAAATACCTGCGCCAAGTATCACGATGGAGGGCGACGGAGCAAGGAAGGGGACCACGAGCGTCCGAATAAGTCTGTCGGCGCGGCCTTGCCCGAGCGCAAGCCCGTCGCGGGAGCGCGAGCGACGCCGCGTGGATCCCGTCAGCGGCGCGCCGAGCATGGAGCACCGACGACTCGCACGTGCTCAGGGTAAGCTCAGGGCCAGATGGACACCATCCGGCGCATCCTCGAGCTCCTCGGCGGCTACAAGTGGCTGACGGCGCTGAGCTTCGTCCTCGCCTTCGCCCAGATGGGCCTCGGCCTGGTGGTGCCGCGCGTCATCCAACTGACCATCAACAACGCGTTGCTGGGAGGCAGGCCCGGACTGCTGGTGACCTACGGGCTCGCCCTCCTCGGCGTCGCCGCCGTACGTTTCGCGGTCGGCGTGGGCCGCCGTCTCGCCAGCGGCAAGGTGAGCCTCGCCATCGAGTACGACCTGCGCAACCGGATGTGGGCCCACCTCCTGCGCCAGCCGTTCGCCTACTTCGACCGCTGGCCGACAGGCCAGCTCATGAGCCGGGCCATGAGCGACATCCAGAACGTGCGCATGTTCCTCGGCTACGGCCTCGTGTTCTTCGTCACCAACATCGCGATGATGGCCGCCATCGCCGTGATCCTCGTGATCATGGACTGGCGGCTGGCGCTGCTCTCGCTGACGTTCCTGCCGTTCCTCCTGCTGGTGACCCTGCGCTTCAGCCGGCGGCTCAACCCCATCCTCAAAGACGTGCAGCAGCGCATCGCGGACGTGACCGCCACGGCCGAGGAGAACGTGGTCGGCAGCCGGATCGTGCGGATCTTCGCACGCGAGGACGACGAGCTCGCGAGGTTCAGCGACCGGAGCTACCGGGTGTTCGAGGCGAGCGTGGCGGCGGCGCGTACGCGGGCCGTCTACATCCCGCTGATCGCCTTCATCCCCAACCTCGCGGTTGCGTTCCTCCTCTACTACGGCGGCCGGCAGGTGGTCGACGGCGGGCTCAGTCTCGGCGCCCTGGTCGCCTTCTACAGCTACCTGATGATGCTGGTCTCGCCGGCACGGGTGATCGGCTGGCTCACCGGTCTCGCGCAACGGGCGATCGCCAGCGGGGAGCGGGTCTACGAGATCCTCGACGCGCCGCTCGAGATGCACGAGAAGCCCGACGCCCGTCCGCTCCGCGGCGTCGGCCCGGCGAAGGGCACGACGAGCGCACCGGAGACCGGCGCCGACCTGTCCTCGAGCCCCCTCGGCGCAGTCGACTTCGACGGCGTCTGGTTCAGCTACGGCGAACGTCCCGTACTGCGCGGCGTGACCCTCTCGGTCCCGGCGGGCCGCACCGTCGCGCTGGTCGGCCACACGGGCTGCGGCAAGACCACGCTCACGAACCTCGTGCCGCGCTTCTACGACCCCGGCGGGGGGAGCGTCCGCGTCGACGGCCAGGACGTGCGCGACCTCCAACTCGCCGACCTGAGGCGTCACATCGGGGTCGTCACCCAGGATCCGTTCCTCTTCAGCACCTCCATCGCCGAGAACATCCGCTTCGGCAAGCCCGATGCCTCGGAGGAGGAGGTGCGCGCGGCCGCCCGGACGGCCCAGGCGGACGACTTCATCGAGGCCCTGCCCGACGCCTATAAGACGGTCGTCGGGGAGCGCGGCTTCACCCTCAGCGGCGGCCAGCGCCAGCGCATCGCCATCGCACGGGCGCTCGTCATGGACCCGCGCATCCTCATCCTCGACGACGCCACGAGCAGTGTGGACGCGGAGACAGAGTCCCGCATCCGGACGGCCCTCAGGGAGGTCATGCGCGGGCGCACCACCTTCATCATCGCCCACCGTCCGAGCACGATCTCCCTGGCCGAGCAGGTGATCGTCCTCGATCGCGGGCGGATCGAAGAACAGGGCAGCCATGAGCGACTGATGGCCGCCGGGGGTCTGTACGCCCAGATGTTCGGGGACGCCGAGCGCCACGGCTGCTGCCTCGACGACGCCGGCGGCGACGAGACGACGGACGCCGCCGGGGCAGCCGTGGGAGGCGTGGCCTGATGCCTGCCGCCTCCCGTCACACCGGCAGTACACACGGCGTCGGCGCGAGCTTCGAGGAGATGCGCGGCTGGCGCGCGTTCCTGCACCTCGCTCGCGAGCTCAAGCTTGCGCGGCTGGCCCGTCTCGCCTACCCGTATCGGGGGCGTGCCGTGTCCAGCATCGTCGCCATGATCGTGGTCACCGGCTCGACGCTCGCCGTGCCGTACCTTCTCAAGGTGGCCATCGACGACGGCATCCAGGCGCGGGACATGGCCGTCCTCGGCCGGGTCATCCTCGCCTATCTCGCCGTGTCGCTCATCAACCTGGGAGCGAGCTACCTGCAGACGTACCTCACGAGCTGGGTCGGCGAGCACGTGATCTACGACCTGCGCCGACAGCTCTTCGCCCATCTCCAGAAGCTGAGCCTGGACTTCTTCAGCCGGCAGAAGACCGGCTGGATCGTGAGTCGTCTGACCAACGACGTCGACGCCATCGACCAGCTCGTCACCGACGGCGTCACCACGCTGGTCACCAACTCGCTCACCTTCGCCGGCGCCGTCGTCCTCCTCGTCGTCCTCGATTGGCGCCTCGCCCTGGCGACACTCAGTGTGATGCCCTTCCTCATCGTCGCCACGCTCTGGTTCCGCAGCCGCTCGGCCCGGGCCTACGCCCTGGTGCGCAACAGGATCGGGGACGTGAGCGCCCACCTGCAGGAGTCCATCTCCGGCGTGCGCGTGCTCCAGATGTTCCGTCGCGAACACAGTGACTACGACCGCCTCACGGAGGTCAGCGGCGCGTACCGCGACGTCAACTACCGCACCGTCGTGCAGAGCGGCGTCTTCTTCCCGTTCGTGGAGTTCATGTCGACGGCCGCCGTCGTCATCGTCCTCTGGTACGGCGG
>JAAYBE010000077.1 GCA_012719015.1 Actinomycetota bacterium | reverse complement strand
TGCTGCGCGGCGAGAGCTACCGGCTCAAGGGCAAAGGCAAGGAGGTGCTCTCCGACGGTGACGACCGCTGAAGAGTGTTCAGGTTTGGACCGGCGAGAACTGTTCAGTTTTGGACCGGCGTTGACAGTGCGGGAGGGATCGCCCCGTGATCACTCAGCGAACCATGGCGGCGTCACGAATGGCGCCTCCACGAAGGGTGGCGGATACACGATCCTCTGATGACCACCCTGGACCTGGAGGAAGATGTGCGGCAGACCCACTGAAGGGTCCGCGGTCTCCGAGGGATAACTGAGAGCGACCCGCTCTCTGGAGAAGTGATGGATTCCTGTCGTCCCCCTGATCCACAGCCTCGCGATGTGCCCGCAGACTCGCCTCGCATCTTCGGGTCCACCGGCCATGGCCGTCGCCGCAGCGTAGAGGTTCACCTCATCATAGAGAAGGGCGCCCGCACTGCGACCGGGACTGGTCCCGAACCGGGCTTCGAATGCCGTGGTGAAGTCAGCGCCCTTGTCGCCCGGCAGCACACCGCCGACCGTCGATGTGAGAGATCCCTCCGCCCCGGGCCCGACTTCGTCGGCGAACTCCCGCAGAGTAGGCGAATACTGCCCGTACAACAACGCGCGACTGGGGTTGCTCAGGAACTCCTGGGTGAACGCTACGTTGTCTTCAAGCACGATGTCCGAGAAGAAGAGCACATCTGCTCGCGCCCTTCGCACGCGGTCGAGCAGCGCACCCCAGTGGTGCACGGGGCGTCTGACGGTCTCGAAGCACGAGACCCTCCAACCCACGCCCCGCAACGCAGCCGGCAGGCTCCGCGCGATGGTCATGGAGTAGGGGTCCGGACCTGCGACCACGGCCACCTCTCTGGCTCGTGGCTTGAATGACCCTGATGACTCCAGGAAGTGGAGGAACCTCCCGAATGCGACCGCGTAAAGCCGCTCGGACGGAGTGCATTGGAAGCACATCCAGTACTTGTCCCTGTTCGACCGGTAGAGCTTCTCACTCCGTGAACTGGTGTTGATGTGCAGATACGGCGTGCCGCTCTGGGATACCAGGTCGTGCTCTTCGCCTGTGTACAGGAGGTAGCCGTTGATGATGGCATCGACATGGTGCTCGTTGATGAGTGAATCGAAGGCGGCGACCATGCGTCGTGGCGACATGTCGCCGACATCGACGTAAACGTGCTCGAGCGGCCTGCCGTGGATGCCCCCGCCGACGCCCCATTGCTCGATCGCCAGGGTGATCGCTCGCAGCTGTTCGAGGCCGTCGGCCGCTGCGAACCCCGTCATCGGTAGCGCCGATCCGATCCGTATCGGCTGATCCGAGGCGCGTCGGAGCCTGGCCTGCGGCGGAGCGACATCGGGTGCGTCAGGCCCGGTGTCGATCGTGGAGATGAGCCCGAGGGCGCAGGCCCTCTCCACGGCCGCCTCCCTCGAGGCGACGGCGAGCTTCCGGTAGATCGCCGCGATATGGGTACGCACCGTGTTCTTCGATATGAAGAGACGATTGGCGATCCCCTCGGCCGAGAGGTAGGTCGGAAGCAGTCGCAGCACCCTCGTCTCGCTAGGCGAGATAGGCTCTGCGATGAGTCGCTGCTGCAGAGCGCTGTTCAGCCGATCCGCCACTTCGGTCAGGATGCCCGCGTCGGGGTATTCCTTCAGCCGGTGACGCGCCTCCGAGAGCCAGGCCTCAGCCGCGGCGCAGTCGCCGAGATCAAGCTCCACCTCCGCCATCGTGAGGGCACTCTGGATAGCGAACCACGGAGACCCGGCAAGCCGTCGTAGACCCGCCGGCGACAGGCGCGTACGCTCGACCTCCATCGACTCGCCCCGCCTCGCGTGGATGAGAGCGTGCGCCAACCGTGACGCCTGATGCGACAGGTAGTCGGCGAGACCACCGTCGGCCGCTCGTCTCGTCGCCTCGGCAGCGCATCTTTCTGCGTCATCCCAGTGCCCTTGTCCGGCGTGAAGGAGCGCAAGCTGCCCAAGAGCACCGACGGCGACGAACGGCTGAGACCCGAGGCCCTCGCGAGCAGCCTGTTCAAGCGGGCCGACGGCTCGGGCCGGCTCGCCACAGAGCATCCGGGCCACCCCGACACAGTAGTCGGCCACCACGGCGAGATCGCTCTCGGACCCTACGAGCTGGCGGCCCAGTTCTGCATCGGCCTTCATTGCGTGGACGCCGTTACGACCGAGCCGCGCTCGAAGCACGAGGATCTCACCTCGCAGGGCCTCGTCGAGCAAGAAGGGTGATTCGAGAAGCTGCTCGGCGGCCGACATGAGGCGCCTTTGAAGCTCAGTCTCGTCGGTCATGGAGAGGATCCACGCCGCGGCGACAGTGAGAGGCGGGTTCTCGACCAGTTGTCGGCCATCGAACGCGTCCAGCCAGCGCCGCGCCGTCGCGATCTGGCCACGCCACCACTCTCCCCTCCAATGGGCGGCTACGAGCTCACCAGCTTGTCGCGTCTCATCGGCCGCCAGCCAGTGCTCGAGCGCTTCCCCCACCCACCCGTGTCTCTCGAACCAGACTGCTGCTCGGC
The DNA here is from genome assembly GCA_012719015.1 of Actinomycetota bacterium. Classification (GTDB taxonomy): domain Bacteria; phylum Actinomycetota; class Thermoleophilia; order UBA2241; family UBA2241; genus CAIXSE01. The sequence goes on along the minus strand of JAAYBE010000077.1, from coordinate 8,927 downwards.
GGTGCAGCTCCAGCAGGACACCGCGATTGCCACGCTCCAGTCTGGCTCGCAGAGCCTCCGCGAAGAGGTGATGGTAGCGATACCACTCCCCATGCTCGTCAAGCGGCACGAGGAAGAGGTTACGACCCTCGACGGCGCGGAGCATCTCACCGGCATCATCCCGGAGCGTCAGGGCCGAGCACAGATCCGTCGTGAAAGAGGACACGATGGACGTGCACTCCAGGAATCCGACCACTTCCGGCGCCTGCAACGAGATGACCTCGCTCGCCAGATACTCGGCGATCTCCCTCTGGTCCCCGCGAAGAGAAGGCACGACCTGGTCAGCGGAATGCTGCTTGATCGCCAATGCCGCCAGCGCCAGACCGACAGCCCATCCCTCAGTCCGGGCGAGCAGATGACCCACCTCCTCATCGCTCACGCCCGCTCCGATGAGATCGAGCAACGCCTCCGCCTCCTCACGGTCAAACGCCAGTTCCTCTGCCCGGATTTCGAGGAGACGGGCTTCAGCCCGCAGCCTGGCGAGCGGAAGCGGTGGATCGGTCCGCGTGACGATGGTCAGAGTGAGTCGGGAGTCTTCCGCATCCACCAGACGTCGGATCACCGTCCAGCACGCGGCGTTCTCGAGCACCTGCGCGTCAAGAAGCCCCAGGAGGATGGGCCGCTCGCAGGCGATCGCCGTTTTCACCGTGGGCATGACCAGCTCGTCGAGAGGCACCTCAGGCAACTCAAGCCATGTCGTCACGGCGGGATCAAGCTGCACCAGGCCGCGGAGGGCCACGGTGAGGCGCTTGAGGAACACGACGGGGTCGTTGTCTTCGTGCTCGAGATGGATACACACAGACGGCCTGCGGTCCGTGTGCATCCACTGTCTCACGAGGGCCATCTTGCCCCAGCCGGGGGGCGCCGAGATCAGGACCAGGGACTCGGACGCATCCACGAGCCTGGCCACCAGCTGCCGACGCGGGATCGCGGCCCAAACGGGGACGGAGTCACGCGGAGACACGGGGTGCCCCTGCGGGATGGATTGCGTGAGTACCGGTGTCCATGTCAAGAAGGCGTCCGTGAGCGCGACCGCGCATTTCGATACGCAGTGAGTCTCCTACGATAGCCGTCCGCGCCGTCAACTGGAAGGGCGCGGCGAGACTCCCCCTTGCGTCTTGCCGCCGAGGCATGAAAGGGAGTCCCGGGAAGCGGTGACGGCCCGCGCGCTCGCGGCACGTCTTCTCCAGGGGCGGGACCTCGTGTCGCGCGTCCGAACGGACATCCGCTCGACCGACTCGACTGGACAGGATACCCGAGGTCCTGGCCGAAAACGGGATCCGGTCTGGCGACTGCTCGAGGGAAAGCACGCCGCCATGCGCTGCGTGCATCCGTGCCTGAACCGGACCGGGAAGGACGACCGGGGCGGCGTGGCGCCGCGTCCGGCCCCGGACGCCCCGACCTGATAGGCTCGCGGACACAGGCCCCGGGCGGCGCGCCGTTCTCGTCCCGTCCCGGCCCGTTGAGCCATGAGCGCCGACGACCACCTCACCACAGACGAGATCCGTGCCCTGGACCGGGCCCACGTCCTGCATTCGTGGTCGACCCAGTCGCAGATCGACCCGCTGGTGATCGCCGGCGGCGAGGGGAGCCGTTTCCGGACCTCCGACGGCGCGCGCTACCTCGACTTCGCCTCCCTGGTCGTCAACGCGAACCTCGGCCATCAGCACCCGCGCGTCACCGAAGCGATCGCGGCGCAGGCGTATCGTCTGTGCGCGACCGCGCCGGCGATGACCGACGAGATGCGTGTCCGCCTCGCCGCGCTGCTCGCCGAGGTCACGCCCGGCGACCTGACGATGTCGTTCTTCACCAACGGCGGCGCCGAGGCGACGGAGAACGCGATCAAGCTGGCGCGCTGGTACACCGGCCGCCACAAGATCGTCGCGCGCTACCGCTCCTATCACGGCGCCACCGCCGGCGCGGTGAGCGTCACCGGCGACCCGCGTCGCTGGGCGGCCGAGCCCGGCATCCCCGGCGTCGTGCGCATGTTCGACCCCTACCCGTACCGCTGCCCGGCGGGACACCCGGATCCGTGCCCGGTCTGCTCCGGCGGCCCCCATCTTGAGGAGATCCTCCAGTACGAGGGTCCGCACACCGTGGCCGCGGTGATGCTGGAGTCGGTGACGGGGACGAACGGGGTCCTCGTACCGCCGGAGGGCTACCTCGCCGCCGTCCGCGAGGTCTGCGACCGCCACGGCATCCTGCTCATCCTCGACGAGGTCATGTGCGGCTTCGGACGCACCGGACGCTGGTTCGCCTGCGAGCACTGGGGCGTCGTGCCCGACATCATGACGGTCGCCAAGGGCATCACCTCAGGCTACCTGCCGCTGGGCGCCATGATCGTGAACCGGAGGCTCGCCGACTGGCTCCAGGATCACGAGTTCACCGGCGGGCTGACCTCGACCGGCAACCCGCTGTGCTGCGCCGCCGGCTGCGCGACGATCGAGACGCTGCGTGAGGAGAAGGTCGTCGAGAACGCGGCCGCGATGGGCGCCGTGCTGGCAGAGGAGCTGCCGCGCCTCGCCGGGAGGCATCCCTCGGTGGGCGAGGTGCGCGGCCTCGGGCTGCTCTGGGCGCTCGAGCTGGTCAAGGACCGCGTCACGCGTGAGCCGCTGGTGCCGTTCAACGCCAAGGGCGCGGCCGCGGGCCCGATGCGCCGTCTCTCCGGGGCGGCCCTCGCCCGCGGCCTCTATCTCATGACCCACTTCAACCTCGTGCTGGTGGCCCCGCCCCTGACGATCACGCGTGCCGAGCTCGATGAGGGCGTCGCGACCCTCGACGACGTCCTCTCGGAGGCCGACGCCGAGGCGGCGGCCGGCTGACCCGCGCATGGACGCGGCCGGTGTGGGTCGTGGGGCAGACGCCCGACGGTCTACCGCAGGTCCAGCAGCTCGGAGACCGTCACGAACCCGTAGCCGCGGGCGCGCAGCTCACTGAGGATCAGCGGCAGCGCCTCCCGCGTGGCGACGTTCCCGGGATGCCAGGGACGGAGCTGGATGATCGAGCCGGGCCGCACCCTGTCCGCTACGTCACGTGCCATGGCGGCCGCGTCGCCGGCCGGCGACGGCGAGTCCGGAGCCAGGTCCCACATGACCGTCGTGCGTCGGTCGCGCCACAACACCCACGGCAGCGAGAGCAGCTTCCGCGCCTGCGGCGGGCGGAACGTGATGCGACCGGCGAACCCCGCCTCACGGATGACCGCGTCGGCGGCCTCCAGCTCGCGCCTCACGGTGGCCGTGCTCACGAAGATCAGGCGCCCATGACGGGAGGAGTGATTGCCGATCTCCTGCCCGGAGACGATGAGACTGCGCAGTGCGAAGGGGTGGGCGGCGGCCTCGGCGCCGTCGACGTAGAAGGTGCCGCGTGCGTCGAAGCGCTTCAGGAGCGCGATGAGCTCGGAGACGTAGAGGTCGTCAGGCCCGTCGTCGAAGGTGAGCGCCACGACCCTGTGCGCCGTGTCGACGCGTGTCACGTGGTCGCCGACCAGTTGCACCGTGCGGGCGTTGATGAGCGCGCAGGTCAGCGCTCCGACCACCACCGAGGCGACGGCGAAGGCGATCAGGACCCTCAGCGCCCGCCACCAGCGGCTGCGCACGTAGCCCCGCACCACGGTCCACCCGAACCACAGCAGCCAGGTGAGGACAAGGATGAGGGCGGCGACGGCGATGACGTCGAGGTTCACGCCACGCCCCCCTCGGCCTCCGCCGATGCCCGCGGGCCCGGACGACGCACGCGCTCAGATCTCCTGGAAGACGAGGACGATGGTGGCGACTGCGAGGGCCACACTGAAGATCGTGAGCGTCCAGAGTATCCAGTGGTCGGTAGGGAGCCGCGTCCCGGCGGTGAGCGCGCCGCGGGCGCGCTCGGCGCGATACGCGGCCAGCACGATCAGCAGGATGCCGAGCAGTCCGTACCCGGCGCCGAGCAGCCCGAAGGCGATGTGCTCCACCTCGAGCAGCGCCGGGAGCAGCCTGCCGACCGCCAGGGCCAGACCGAGCGCGCCGAGACCCGTCCGCAGCCAGGCCAGGTAGGTGCGCTCCGCGGCCAGCCACGTGCGCCGCGGAGCGGAGTCGGTGAGTTCGTCGCCTGGTCTCTTGCGTTCGGCCATGCACGTGCGATTGTACGCCCCGGCGCCCGTCGCGGTGAGCCTCCGCGTCGAGGCGACGTGGGTCGAGGACCCCCTGCTCCCTCCTACTCCAGCGTCCGAAGGTAGGCGGAGATCGCCGCCAGTCCGCCCTCGAGCACGTGGCGGGCGCACGCGTACCCGAGCCGGAACGAGCCCTCCTCCCCGAACGCCGCGCCGGGCACGACGAACGCCCCGTTGAGGTCGAAGAGCCCCTGGCAGAAGTCGACCGAGGGCACGTCGCACTCGTAGCGGATGAGCGCCGTGGTCCCAGCCCGCGGCCGGACGTAGCGCAGCTGCGGCTCCCGGGAGATCCAGTCGTCGACGACGGCGAGGTTGCCGCGGACGATGGCGAGACTGCGTTCGAGCACCGCGTCGACATGCTCGAGCGCGACGGCGGCGAGGGCGTCGTCGAGAACGCCGCCGCTGATCGTCGTGTAGTCGCGTACGTCGAGACAACGCCGGACCGCCTCCGCCGGTCCGGCCACCCAGCCGGTGCGCAGGCCGGCGAGGGAGTAGCTCTTGCTCATGCTGCCGCTGCTCACTCCCTTGTCGTACAGGTCGACCACCGAGGGCGGCCTCGCCCCGGCCTCATGCTCGAGCATCCGGTACACCTCGTCGCAGAGGAGCCATGCGTCGTGCTCACGCGCTATCTCGACGATCTCGCGCAGCAGCGGTTCGTCGACCAGCGCGCCGGTCGGGTTGTTGGGGTTGTTGAGGATGATGAGGCCGGTCTTCTCCCCGGCGGCCGCCCGGATCGCCTCGGGATCGGGGAGGTAGGCGTCCTCCTCGCGCAGCCGCACGGCGCGCACGTCGGCGCCCAGCGACGCGGGCACGGCGTAGAGCTGTTGGTACGTCGGCTGCACGCTGACCACAGTGGTCCCCGGCTCGGTGAGCGCGTAGAGGGCGAGGAAGTTGGCGCCGATCGCTCCGTTGGCCGTGAGCACGTTGTCGGCCCCGATGCGCTCGCCGTACAGCGCCGCGATGGCGCGGCGCAGCCGCGGCGAGCCGACGATGTCGCCGTACCCGAGCCAGGTCTCGCGCAAGGCCTGCGACACGGCGTCCGCATCGCCGCTCAGCTCGAGCAGTTCCTCCAAGGTCAGCGAATGGACGCAGGTCTCGGCGATGTTCCAGGTGGCCGTCGTCTCGTGGGCGTTCATCCACTGCTCGACGAGGAAGGGCTCGATGCGCACGCCATGCCTCCACTGTCGTTGTTGCGCCGGTCAGATCCATCCTGCCTTCAGCCGGCGGGGATGACAACTGGCCGGCCGACGTCGTCCCTCGCGCCCTTCTCCACTAGAATCCGGCTGGAGGACCCGCACCTCCGGCCACGCCACCAGTACCCGGGAGAGCCCATGGACACCGACCAGTTCCGCAGTCTCGGTCACGAGCTGATCGAATGGATCGCCGCCTACCGGGACCACATCGGCGACTACCCGGTCCTCAGCCGGTCGCAGCCGGGCGAGGTGGCGGCGCTGCTGCCGCACGAGCCGCCGCTGCGGGGCGGCCAGATGGACGACGTGATCGCCGATCTGGAGCGCATCGTCCTCCCGGGCATCACACACTGGAACCACCCCGGGTTCTTCAACTTCTTCCCCAGCAACACGGACCTCTCGTCGGTGCTCGCCGACCTCGTCTCGTCCGGGCTGGGCCCACAGGCGATGAACTGGCAGACGAGCCCGGCGGCCACCGAGGTCGAGGACGTGGTCATGGAGTGGCTGCGCACGATGGTCGGCCTGCCTGACTCGTTCAGCGGCGTGATCGCGGACACGGCCAGCACCTCCACCTTCACGGCGCTGCTCTGCGCCCGCGAACGCACGTCGGGCTTCTCGCAGAACGGCGGCGGCCTGCAGGCGGAGCGGGCGCCGCTCGTCGTGTATGCGAGCGACCAGGCCCACAGCTCCGTGCAGAAGGGTGCGTTGCTCGCCGGGTTCGGCGCCGCGCATCTGCGTCTCATCGCGACCGACGACGAGCACGCGCTGAGACCTGACCTGCTGGAGCAGGCCGTCGAGGAGGACCTCGCGGCCGGCCTCCGGCCCTGCGCCGTGGTCGCCACCGTCGGGACGACGGTGAGCACGGCGCTCGATCCGGTCGCCCCCATCGCCGACCTGTGCGAGCGCCACGGCCTGTGGCTGCACGTGGACGCGGCGCTGGCCGGCACTGCCATGGTCTGCCCGGAGTACCGGGACATGTGGCGTGGAGTGGAACGCGCCGACTCCCTCGTCCTCAACCCGCACAAGTGGATGGGGACGGGCTTCGACCTCTCCGCCTACTACGTCCGCGACCCCGAACATCTCGTGCGCGTGATGAGCACCGACCCGAGTTACCTGCGCACGACCCAGGACGGACTCGTACGTAACCTGCGCGACTGGGGTATCCCGCTCGGACGCCGGTTCCGCGCGCTCAAGCTCTGGTTCCTGCTCCGCGCCGAGGGCGTCGAGGGGATCCGGGCACGCATCCGTCGCGACGTCGGCAACGCCGCCTGGCTCGCACAGCAGGTGGACGCGGCGCCGGACTGGGAGCGCCTCGCTCCGGCGCCGCTGCAGACCGTGTGCCTGCGCCACGTGCCGGAGAGACAGGCCGGTGACGAGGCGGCGCTCGCGGCCCACAACGCGGCCGTCGTCGCACGCGTCGTGGCCGGCTCCGACTACTACCTCGGCACCGCCGACCTCAAGGGCAGACTCGTGGTCCGCGTCTCGGTGGGCTCCCAGCCCACGGAGCGCGAGCACGTCGCCGGGGTGTGGGAGGCGCTGCAGCAGGCGGCCGCGCTCACCTGACGCGGTGACACCGCGGCCCGGGACGTCCCCGGTGGCGTCCCGCGACGCCCCTCGCTACCCTCGTGTCCGACGGTCAAGAAGCGCTCCGCCAAGCCGATAGTGCAGGCAGAGCAGCAGGACGTGCACATGGTCGACAGCGTCACTTCCCCGACATACCGGACGACGCCGCGGCGCCGGCCCGCGGCACTCATGGCGGCGCTGCTCCCCCTGCTCTGCATCGCCCTGACGGTCGGAGCGGCGGCTGCGCCGCGCGCGACAGCCGCTCCGTCCCTCCACAGCCTGCAGCAGGAGGCCAGGCGCGCGCGCGCCGAGATGGAGACCCTGCAGGCCGAACTGCAGAAGGTCGGCGACGACCTTCGCGCCGCACAGGTCAGACTGGACGCCGCCAACCGGGAGCTGCAGCTCGCACGTCGCCGTCTGGCCCGTGCCGAGAACGACCTCGAACTGCAACGCGAGATCCTCGCGGCACGCGCCGCCGCCCTCTACAAGAGCGGCGGCTTCGACTGGCTCGACATCCTGTCCAGCATCCGGAGCCTGGCAGATATCGACACGTTCCATGCCCTGCAGCGGGCGATCGCCGACCAGGACCGGCGCGCCGAGAACGAGTCCGAGCGCCTGGCACGGGAGGCGCGGCGGTTGGAGCGCAGCGTCGAGGCGGAGCGCCAGAAGGCCGTCGTCGCCGAACGGGAGGTCCAGAACCAGAAGCTCGAGCTGGACCAGATGCTCGCCGAACGGTCGGCGTTCCTCCAGGACGTGACCAGGCGCATCAAGAAGATCCTCGCCAGCGGCGGCCTGCGCGCCGCGCTGGCGATGGCCCGGGGCGGACAGTTCACGCAGCTCACCTGGGCCAAGGCGCTCCTCGTGACCATGCGCCTGCCGGTCACGGCCGACAACGTGGCCGCGATCACCGCCTGGGAGATGGCCGAGGGCGGCCACTGGTACAACTCGGCCCATTACAACCCGCTCAACACCACGCAGAGCATGCCGGGGGCGACGATCTTCAACTCCGTCGGCGTCAAGGCGTACACGAGCTGGAAGCAGGGCCTCCAGGCGACCGTCATCACGCTCAGGAACGGGTATTACGAGGCCATCCTCGCGGCGCTGCGGCGCGGCGACGACGCCTCGGCGGTCGCAGCGGCCGTCGGCGCCTCGCCCTGGGGCACCGGGAACTTCAGCCGGCTGCTCTGACCGGAGGCGCACCGGCAGAGTCGCAGCGCCCCGGCCACGGCGTCCGGCGGCGGAGGTTTTCGACCTGACGCTCCCGGGTCATAGGTCCGATGTGACCACGGACGACCTCGGACGGCGCTACCTTCGCGACACCCGGCACCGGCGCGAGCGGCTGGTGGGCGGCCGCATGGACTGGTCGCACCAACCCGCGTGGTCGAAGACTTACGCCGGCGCGCCACGCGTGGCGTTACCCCGGCCCCGGGACGACGCGAGCGGGTTGTTCGTCGCGCTCGCCCGCCGCAGAAGCGTCCGGGAGTACGCGGCCCGGCCGCTCGCCCTCGACGAGCTCTCCACCCTGCTGTGGGCGGCCGCCGGCGTCACGGCGCGCCAAGGCGGCCTCGCCCTCCGCACCGCACCGTCGGCCGGCGGCCTCTACCCCATCGAGCACTACGTGGCCGTCCACGACGTCGAGGGGCTCGAGCAGGGCCTCTACCATTACGACGTGCTCGGCCGGACTCTGGAGAGTCTCGCTGCGGGCGACCTGCGTCGTCGCCTTGCCGGGGCGGCCCTCGACCAGCGTGTCGTCGCGGAGGCGGCGGTCGTGTTCATATGGACGGCGGCGCTCGAACGCTCGCGCTGGAAGTACGGCGACCGCTCCCTCAGGTACGTCCTCCTCGACGCCGGCCACATCGCTGAGAACGTGGCTCTGGCGGCGACGGCGCTCGGTCTCGGCTCCTGCCAGATCGCCGCGTTCTTCGACGAGGAGGCGGCGGACCTGCTCGGCGTGGACCCCGACGAGGAGCCGGTCGTCTACATGAGCG
>JAAYBE010000455.1 GCA_012719015.1 Actinomycetota bacterium | reverse complement strand
GACACGACCATCACGCCACGGTCGGACCGTCCCGCGCCCGGCCACCAGGGGGGCACAGGACATGGCCGAACAGCAGCTCCGGCGGGTGCGGATCCCGCTCTTCACCGCCGTGGCGATGATCTTCATCTTCGTCTCGTCGGGCGCCTTCGGGGTCGAGGACATGGTGGGCCCCGAAGGCTCCGGCCCGGGCCTCACGCTCATCCTGCTGCTGGTGCTGCCCGTCGTCTGGGCGCTGCCCATGTCGCTCGTCTGCTCGGAGCTCGGTTCCGCCATCCCGGAGGAGGGCGGCTACTACCAGTGGACCCGGCGGGCGCTGGGGAAGTTCTGGGGCTTCCAGTGCGGCTGGTGGGCGTGGACGTGCCAATGGGTCGACTCGGCGGTCTACATCGCCCTGGTCCAGGGGTACGTGGCCACCTGGTGGCCGCAGCTCAACGGCTGGGAGCTCTGGGGCATCGGCGCTGTCCTCGTCGCGGTGTTCGCGTACGCCAACATCCGCGGTCTCAACATCATCGCCATCAGCTCGCTGGTGTTCGTGGTCATCATCGTCGCGCCGTTCCTCGTGCTGATCGTGCTGGGGTTCGCGAACTGGCACGGCACGCCGTTCCAGCCGTTCATCCCGCCCGGGGAGTCGCTCTTCAGCAGCCTCAACTACGGGCTCGCGCTCGGTGTCTGGATGTACTCAGGCTACGACTCCATGTCCACCATCGCCGGCGAGATGGAGGAGCCGCAGCGCATCATCCCCAAGGCGCTCATGATCGCCCTGCCGATCACCGCCGCGCTCTACTTCCTGCCCACGCTCGCCGGGCTCGCCGGGGTCGGCGACTGGAGCGACTGGACCACGACCGGAGGCACGTCGTTCGTCGAGGCCGCCAAGGCGCTCGGCGGCCCGGTGCTCGGCTACATCATGCTGGGCGCCGCGGTGATCAGTAACCTGGCCTTGTACCAGGAATACCTGACCAGCGGCGCGCGGCCGGCGTACTCCATGGCAGAGGACGGACTGCTGCCCAAGTGGCTCAACCGGGCGCACCCCAAGTACGGCACCCCGTGGGTCTCCATCCTTCTGCTCGCCGGACTGAACCTCGTACTCATCATCGGCACCTTCGCCAGCCTCGTCGTGATCGACGTCCTGCTCAACATGTTCTACTACCTGCTCATCTTCATCGCCGCGATCCGCCTGCGGCAGAAGGAGCCCGACCTCGAGCGGCCGTTCCGGATCCGGGGCAACACGGGGGTGCTGGTCGCCGTGTGCGCGCCGGCGATCCTCATCGCCCTGGTGACGATCTACACCAACTTCGTCGACACCAGCACCGAGATCTGGGGGCACGCGAGCTTCAGCATCGGCGGCTTCAGCTTCGGCTGGTACGGCATCGGCGGGCTGATCGGCCTGCTCACCGGGCCCGCGGCCTACGTCATCTTCACGCGCACGCTCGGCGGGCGGCCCGTGACCTGAGCCGCGGACCGGGGGCGGTCCATCGTGCAGGCGGGAGACCGGCCGGCGCGCCGCCCGTGGCGGCGCGGGATGCGCCACACGGCCGGCGAGGCTAGGATTCGCGCAGCGCAACGCCTCGCCGCAGCCCCGACCGTCCGCACAGACCGCCGTCGAAAGAGGCCCCGGGTGACGACCGTCCGCCACATCCTGATCGCGCTGGTCGCCGTCGCGGCGTCCTGTGGGCTCACCGCCCTGGCGACGCCG
>JAAYBE010000454.1 GCA_012719015.1 Actinomycetota bacterium | reverse complement strand
TCTGCAGCGGGAGGCGCGGCGGCGAGTGGGTCTACGACAGCCATACCGCCGCGCGCCGGCGCGTCGCCCTCGGTCACTGGTACCCGAAGCACTTCACGGAGGTCCGCTTCTGCCGGATCGCCGACGTGGTCCAGTACACCGGGGAGTGACGAGGAGCCGGAGTCCGGGGCGGTGAACGGTCGAGGCCCGGCGGCCCCGGGCGGTCGGGCCTCGACCCGTCCGGGTGCTCAGTCCTCCGCGAGCTCGACGGAGGTGCCGGGCACCCAGCCCGACGTGCCCGCGTCGGTGCGGCAGAGATACCACCCACCGGCGTCGTCGAGCACGTCGAGGACCTGCCCGCGACCGACGGTCAGCTCAGTGGAGTCATAGTCGCGTCGTGCCACGGCCGTGCGGCCGTCCGGGTTCGCCGCCAGGTACTCCTCTGGTACCCAGCCCGAGCGTCCCGCCTGGTCGGTCCCCCATATGTAGCGCTTCCAGATCTGGTCCCGATGACCGATCCCGATCGTGTCGCCGGCGTGGAAGCGGACGGGGTTGACGTCGCTTGTGACGTGCGCCTCGACGACACGGACCCTGCTCGGTCGCCTGGTGCCGATCATCACTCCTCCTCGAGTCCGGACACGCACGCGACGGGCACCCAGCCTTCGACGCCCGTCGCGTTGCGGCAGAAGATGTAGTCGTCGACCCGCTCCAGCACCTCGAGCTCCTCGGCCTCGCCCGCCGTGAGGTGGGTGGAGTCGTAGTCGCGCCGGGCGACGGCGCTGTGCGCGCCGGTCATGCTGAGGTAGTCCTCCGGCACCCACCCGTGGTGCCCGTCCTCGGTGGCGCACCACACGAAGGCCGGGTGCTGCTGGTTGCGGTGGCCCACGGCCACGCTGTCCCCGGCCCGCATGCGGATCTCCTGGATCTGTTCGCGAGTGCAGGGCGTCGTGACCCGGACGTGCCGGCGCTGTGGATCTGGCTCCATGGAGATCAGACGCTGGTGAAGCGGACGTCCTCGACGGTGTGGTGGGGCACCGAGTGCCGACTGGCGCGGCGGAAGCCGCGTGGTCGCTCGACCGTGACGCGTGCCGTGTTCACTCGTGTGTCCATGTGGCCATTGTAGTGCGGTCCGGACGTGTGGCAACCACCCGGACCGTCGCCGTCGCAGAGTGCGGTATCATGGGCGGCCCATGCCCCAGGACTCCCACATCCGCGTCCGCTTCGCACCCTCGCCGACGGGCTATCTGCATCTTGGGAGCGCACGCACCGGGCTTTACAACTACATCTTCGCCCGGCAGCACGGGGGGACCTTCATCCTCCGTATCGAGGATACAGACCTCAGCCGAAGCACGGACGAGGCGATCGTGCAGATCGTCGAGTCGATGAAAGAGATGGGCCTGCACTGGGACGAGGGGCCGGGCGTCCCGGGACCGCACGGCCCCTACCGGCAGACCGAGCGCCACGAGATCTACCGGGACTACGCGGGGCGGCTGCTCGAGGCCGGACATCTGTATCCGTGCTTCTGCACGGCCGAGGAGCTCGAGGTCGAGCGCGCTGCGGCGCAGGCGGCGGGCGGGGGATGGGTGTACTCGGGAAGGTGCCGCGGCTTGTCGGCGGACGAGGTGCGGCGCCGGCAGGCGGCGGGGGAGCCGTTCACGCTGCGCGTGCGCGTCCCCGAGGGCCGGACCGTGTTCCACGACATCCTGCGCGGCGAGGTCGGCTTCGACAACGACACGCTGGGCGACTTCATCGTGGTGCGCTCTGACGGCTCCGCGACCTACAACCTCGCCGTCGTCGTGGATGATGTGACCATGGAGATCACGCACGTCATCCGCGGCGACGACCACATCAGCAACACGCCCAAACAGGTCGTCATCTACCAGGCGCTGGGGGCCGCGGTCCCCGAGTTCCTGCACATGCCGCTGCTCTTCGGCACCGACAGGAAGAAGCTCAGCAAGCGTCACGGCGCCACCAAGCTGGAACAGCTCACCGCAGAAGGTTTTCTGGTCGAGGTCGTGCGCAACTACCTCTGCTTCCTCAGCGCCGAGTTCGACGAGACCATGATCACGTGGTCGCTCGACGATCTCGTGCGACATTTCGACGTCACCGGGCTCGGGACCAGCCCCAGCATCTTCGACCCGGAGAAGCTGCGCTGGATGAACGGACGCTACCTGCGAGCGATGACGGACGAGTGGCTGGGGAGCCGCCTCGTCGAGTACCTCACGCGCGTCGGCTTCTACGGCGACCCGGCCGGCGTCGGCGAGAGCGCCGCGCGGGGCGCGGAGGCGCTCGCGCGGGCGGTCGAGGAGGCGGAGGCCGGGCGTGTGCCGCCGGTCTGCCCGAACGAGGAGCAGGACGCACTCACGCGCACGCTTGCACCCCTCGTCCACGAGAAGCTCGACCTGCTCGCCGACTTCGTCCCCATGGCCGGCTGGTTCTTCCGGCCGCTCGAGTTCGCTCCCGAGGCGCTCGAGCGCCTGCGCGGCACGGCCGGTGCGCCGGAGACGCTGGCCGCCGCGGCCGCCGGCCTGCGCGGACTGGAGCACTGGGACATCCCGGACATCGAGACGCTCGTCCGGGAGCTGCCGCAGGCGCTCACGCTCAAGCCCAAGGCCGTGTTCGCCGCCCTGCGCCTCGGGATGAGCGGCCAGAGCGTCACGCCCGGCCTCTTCGAGAGCCTCTGGGCGCTCGGCCGCGACAACGCGGTCGCCCGCCTCGAGCAGGCCGCCGGTCTCCTCGCCTGAGTCGCCGCCGCGCCCCCCGGCGTCGACGGCGGGAGCTGGCGCCTCCCGTCGACCAGAGGGTCGGTGGGTGTCCCAGTCGCGCTCTTCGGGGTAACTACCCGGACAGCAGAGGCCATCGTGCACCGAAGGTGGGGTGAGAGGGATGAAAGCGACAGGACGACCCGTGGTCGTGGTGGGCGCCGCCGGATACCAGGGCGCGGCTGCCGTCCGCCATCTTCGCTCGCTGGCGGTCGAGACGCGGGAGTTGTTCGACGAACGTGACGAGCGCCGGCGGGACCGGGGAGGGGACGAGTCCGGCACGCTCGTGGCGGATTTCGACGACCCCGGCTCCCTGACGAGTGCGTTGCATGGCACGGGTGCGCTCATCGTCGTCCTCGAGGATCCGGCCACGGGCCCGGACGACCGGCTGCGGCACGGGCGCGCGCTCGCGGACGCGGCGCTGGAGGCGGAGGTCGGCCGTCTCGTCTTCGTCGCCGCCACGGGGGCCGATCATCATCGGCTCGCGTGCGACGTGAGCACGGCGACGGAGCAGCATCTGCGCGAGATCGGCGCGCCGGCGACGGTGTTGCGCCCGGCGACCTTCATGGAGGAGGTGCCGTGGTACTGGCTGAGCCGTCTCGGGAGGGACCTCATCCTGGCCACGCCCTTCGAGGCCGGCGCCCACCTGCCGCTGGTCGCACTGGAGGACGTCGGGGTGCTCGCCGCCCTGGCGGTGACCCGCCCGGAGGAGTTCGCGGACCGCACCATCGCCGTGGCGGGGGACATCGCGACCCCGCTGGAGCTCGTGGCCCAGCTCTCCGCGGGGCTCGGCGAGCCCGTCCGTCACGAGGCGGTCCAGGTGGAGGGCGTCTTCATCTACCAGGAGGCCTCCACGCCGGTGCACGACATCGACTGGCTGCGCAGTGTGCACCCGGGCCTCCGCACGTTCGCCGGCTGGCTGGACGACGGCGGGCTGGACCTCTGCCGTCGCCGTCT
>JAAYBE010000076.1 GCA_012719015.1 Actinomycetota bacterium | reverse complement strand
ACCGCAAGCGCGTCCGCCGGACTGTTCGCGAGGGCGACCGCAAGCGCTCCCGCGGACCCCGCGCGAGAGCGGCGCCCGCTCTCGTCGTGAGGTCGGGGCGGGCGACGCCTCCCGGCGCCCGCCCCGACCCCCTCCCGCCCCGGCCGGCGCTCCCTCCCCGCGCCGCCCGGGGGGCTGACGACGAAGGGCGGGGAGCCGACCGGCTCCCCGCCCTTCGCGTCCCACTCGCCGGTCCCCGCTCCGCGGCGGGGTCCGTCGGCCGCTAGCCCAGCATCTCCCTGAGCTCGGCCGCGAGGGCGCGGTCCTGCTTGGCGCTCCGCTTGAAGGCGCGGGCGCTCGCCGCGAGGATGTCCTCGCACTGCGCCACGAACTCCTCGTGGAAGCGCGCCGTGTCCTCCTGCGCCCGGATCAGCTGTTCCGCCGCATCCGGCCAGCTCGCGGCCGGCTCCGCGTCCAGCGTCCCGAGGAACCCGGACCCGTCCAGCGTGTGGATGGGCTCCAGGGTCATCTCGTTGACCTCCTGACGGATCACGGTGAGCTTGCGGACGCGGTCGTCGTGCGCGGCGGCGACCTCCTCCAGCTTGTCCCGCCACTCGTCGGAGGGGGCTTGGGCCTTCGCCGCGGCGGCGAAGTCGGCGCAGGCCTGCTCCGCCTCGAGGGCGAAGCGGAAGGCCGACCCGTACGCCACGATCTCAGGGAACTCGTGAGCCACTGCTTCTCCTTTGCTCAGTTCGGGAGAGGGATACCCGCTCCCGGCGCCCCCTTACCAGCGCGTGATGACGACCTTGCTGTCGGTGAAGAACTGCACGGCGTCCGTGCCCTGCCCGTGCAGCGTGCCGAAGAACGAGTCCTTGGCGCCCGCGAACGGGAAGTAGGCCATCGGCGCGGGGATGCCCAGGTTGATGCCGATGTTGCCCGACGTGACCTTGTAGGTGAACGTCCGCGCCGCGCGGCCGCTCTGTGTGTAGAGGCTGGCCGAGTTGGCGAACGGGGAGGCGTTGGTGATCCTGATGGCCTCCTCGAGGTCGTTCACGCGGATGATGGACGCCACCGGCCCGAAGATCTCCTCCTGGCAGTGGGTCATCTCCGGGGTGCACTCGTCGAGGATGGTCGGCCCGATCCAGTAGCCGTCCTCGTAGCCCGGGACCTTGACGTCGCGACCGTCGAGGATGAGCTTGGCGCCCTGCTTGACCGCCATCTCGATGTAGCCGTGGATGCGCTCGAGGCTCTTGCGGCTGATGACCGGGCCCATCTGGACGCTCTCGTCGAGGCCCGGGCCGACCTTGAGCTTCGCGGCGGCGGCGAGGAACTTCTCGCGCAGCTCGTCGTGCACGTCACCGACGGCCACGAGGTTGGCGCCGGCGAGGCAGCGCTGGCCGGCGTTGCCGAAGAAAGACGCCATCATGTTGGGCATGGCGCGGTCGATCTCGGCGTCCGGCATCACGGTGAGGAAGTTCTTGGCGCCGGCCTGGGCGATGCAACGCTTGCCGGTGGCGCCGCAGCGCTCGTAGATGATGCGGCCGACGGGGGTGGAGCCGACGAACGTCACTCCCTGGACGTCCGGATGGTCGATCATCGCGTCCACGGCTTCCTTGTCGCCGTTCACGAGGTTGAAGACGCCCGGCGGCAGGTCGGCGTCCTCGAGTACCTCGAAGGTCCGCTGCAACGTGATCGGCGTCTGCTCGCTCGGCTTGAGGACGAAGGTGTTGCCGGTGGCCAGGGCGTAGGGCCAGAACCAGTAGGGCACCATGCCGGGGAAGTTGAACGGCGCCACGTGGCCGAACACGCCCATCGGCTGGCGGATCACCGACTCGTCGATGTTCTTGGCGGCGCCGTCCTCGAGGTTGTAGCCCATCATGAGGGAGGGGATGCCCGCGGCGGTCTCGATGTTCTCGATCGCCCGGCGGGTCTCGCCGCGCGCCTCGTCGATGGTCTTGCCGTGCTCCTGGGTGGCCACACGGGAGATGTCCTCGAAGTGCTTCTCGAGGAGCTCCTTGATCTTGAACATGTAGCGCGAGCGCACGATCGGCGGGGTGGAGCGCCAGTCCCACCAGGCCTCCTGGGCGGACTCGACGGCCGCGTCCATCTCCGACCTGGTGGACAACGGCACCTGGCCGATGACCGCGTCCGTGGCGGGGTTGGTGATGTCGAGCAGGCGGTCTGTCGTGGACTCGACCCACTCGCCGTCGATGTAGTTCTTCAGCACGCCGTAGTGCTCTTTGTGCGGTTTCAGGGGGTTGAAGGCGCTCCTGGCTGCTTCACTCATGGTTGCACTCCTTCTGGAGGGATCCTCCTGTCGGGTCGTGATCGGGCGGGTCGTCCTCTCCGCGGCGCCCGCCCAGCAGGCACATCGTAGTGCTTGGATCTGCGTGTCTCATGACCTGTCCGTGTGGCCAGCACCGTCGCCGGCGACCAGACTCCGTGTCACCTCCTGCCGCTTCCGCGCGGGGCTCCGCCGTGGGCGTCGCTCCCACCTGCCTTCGTCGCGCAGCTGCGGGACGCGGGCTGCGCGTGGAACGTCTCGTTCCGGGCCGGGACCGGCGGGCCTCGATGCGGAGGTCCCGGACCCTCGGGTTGATTAGCCCGGCGCGAGGGAGTCTAATCAATCAGATGATTAATCTCAAACTGCGAGACGCCGTCACGTGACACCGCACGACACCGGGTCTGAGAAGGGTGAACGCCACGCTCCCGCTGCCGCTCCGGCGGGGCCGCCGACCGGGCCGGAGAGCGATCCCCGTCGGCACATGACGGCTCCCGCCCTCAACATCCTCGCCGCCGCCCAACGTGTGCTCGTCGAGCGCGGCTTCTCCGGCCTGACGCTGCGCGCCATCGCCCAGGAGTCGGGTGAGAACTCGGCGATGGTGCAGTACTACTTCGGCGGCAAGGAGGGGCTCGTCAGGGCGATGATCGACTCGGTCTTCCGCGACGACCAGGACGAGGCCGCCCGTGCGATGGCCACCGCCACGGGTGAGGCCCGGCTGCCTCGCTTCGTGAGCGGGCTGCGCAGGATCAGCTCCTCGCGTTCATACCGGGTCTTCTTCGACATCCTCCCCTACGCCCTGCGCAATCCGGGTCTGCGCGGCCGCATGGCGCACGCCTACGACCACTACCGGCGTCTCAAGCGCGACTGGCTGCGCGGTGAGCACCCCGTCTCCCGGGCCGAGAAGGACGTGCTGGAGGGTGTGGCCGAGCTCATGACCGCCGTCGTCGACGGGCTGGCCATCCAGGAGGCCATCGACGCGACCTTCGATGCGCGGCGGGCCTACGCGATCCTCGAACACATGTTGCAGCGCTCGCTGCCGGAGCTGCTCAAACGCGGGTCTGTCGGCCCGGCGGGCGGGGAGGAGGACCCGGCCCACCGGGAGTCGGCCGCCGGCGGGCGCGAGCCCGGTCGCTCGCGGCGCGTCAGATCACGTGGGTCTGTGCCGGGCCGGTCGTTCGGTCACCGCCGGTGAAGAGCAGCAGCGTCACGTCGTCTTCGAGGACGTCCGCCTGACCCTTCTGCACCGCGTCCACGAGCCCCTCGAGGTCTCTGGGGTCGGTGGCGCGACGGCGCCAGAGGTCGTAGACCAGCGGCCGCAGGCCCGTGAGTCCGAGGCGTTCGGACGACCGTGGGCTCAGGCGCGCGTCGACGATACCGTCGCTGTAGAAGAGAAGGCCCCAATCGTCCGGCAGAGTGACCTCGTGCGGCGCCCAGTCGCCGCGGTCCTCGACCCCGAGCATGAGCCCAGGGGTGTGCTCGAGCTGGACGACACCGTCCGAGAGCAGGAGCGGCATGGGGTGACCGGCGTTGACGAAGCGGGCGCGCCGGCCCGTCGGGTCGATCTCGACCACACACACGGTGGCGAGCAACCCGACCCCGAGCGCGCCCTCCTCGGCGCGCTCACTCTCGTCGAGAGTCAGGCTGTTCAGCGTCCTCATGTTCGCCTGCAACGAGGCGCCGCGGAGGGCGAGAGCGCGCCACGCGGCCCGGAGGCTGGCGCCGAGCGCCGCCGCGTCCGGGCCGTGGCCGGTCACGTCGCCGATCACGGCGGCGACGGCGCCGTTGGGGCGTTTGACCGCGTCGATGAAGTCGCCTCCGAGGAGCATGCGGCGCTCGCCGGGGCGATAACAGGTCGCCACCTTGATCTGGTCGGCGGTGACGTTGACCGCGGGTGAGAGGCTGGCCTGGAAGCGGCGGTAGAGTGTGGCGACCTCCCGCTGCGCCTGGGCACGCTGGGCCTGTGCGAGGGCGACCGCGGCGTGTTCGGCGAACCGCTGCACGACGCCCAGCTCCCCGCGGCCCGGCTCGGGCATGCGCCGCGCCCAGCTCATGGCGAGCAGGGCCACCGGCTGCTCCTCGAGCAGGACCGGCGCCCGTACGGCCGACACCTGTTCCGGATCGGCCGTGATCGCACGCGGCACCCGCAGTCCGAACGGCTCCCGGATGTCGGCCACGAACTGCGGAAGGAGGCTCTCCGCCAGTTCCTCCTGCAGCTCAGGCGACGGCTCCATGACACGGAGCTCGGGGGACCCCGCCAGATACGGGGAGCGGGCCAGCAGCCGCAGCCGCTCGCCCTCGATGGCGAAGAGCGCGACGAGGTCGCAATCGAACGTCTCGCGGGCGACGTCGCAGATGGCCCGCGCGACCGAGGCGGGGCTGCCCCGGGCGTGGAACAGGGGCGTCGCCCCCACGACCCGGTCGAGCGCGTCGCGCGAGCGGTGCGCCTGGTCGAGCGCCCGCTCCACCTGACTCCGGTAGCGGTCGCCGAGCAGGCCGACGCCGAAGCCGGCGACCAGCCACAGGACCACCACCGCCGCCGACGTGGCGCCCTGCATGAACCAGCGCTCGGAGAGCGCGAGGAGGTTGTAGGCCGCCCCCGAGGTGAAAGCCAGCGCGACGCCGACCCGGGGACCTCCCGCCACGGCCCCGGCGACGACGATGAGCGAGACCAGGGAGCCGGGCAGGCCGACGAGCCTGTCCTGCCACGGGTAGTGGTGGAAGGGGAGCAGCACGCCCACGCTCACCAGCGCTCCGGCGACGAAGAGCTGGACAGGGCGCGCCCGCAGGTACGCAGCCACCGCGAGCATGCGCGACTTGACGGGGCCGAACGTGTCTGTCGGTCGCGGGCCCGTCATGCGTCGTGTCCCGGTCGTCTTCCGTCTTTCGCCGCCATCACTTCTTCCAGTAGCGTGCCGGGTCCGTCCGGTACACCGGATGCAGATAGAAGCCCCCGGTGCTCCGGGAGCACATCGTGGTGTGGACCGGCTGGAGGCAGGCCACGTAGGGCGCCTGCCTCGCGAGACGGTCCTGCATCTCGACGTACATGGTGAGGCGCGCCGCGGGATCGGCCGTCGCCTGCGCCCGCGTGTACATCCGCTCGAGCCAGCGGCTCCACCAGAAGCTGGGGTTCGTGCCGTCCCTGACCGCGCCCGCCTTGCTGAACAGCGGACCGACGCAGTCGCTCGGGTCGGGGAAGTCCATCCGCCACCGGAGACTGCCCGCTGCCGGCGTCCCCGACTTGGCCCGGGGGGCGACGTCGCGGGCTTCGCCGAGTCCTCTCAGCCGCGTCCGCACGCCCACCGCGGCGAGGTCGGCCTGGACCGACCTCCACAGGCGCCGGTCCGAGCCGGCGTCGTCGGTCGAGAGCACGGCCCGGAATCCGTCCGGATACCCGGCCTCGGCCAGCAGCCGTCGCGCCCTCTTCGGGTCGTAGCCGTAGCAGGATCCCCCCTCCTCGTGGCCCGGCATCCCCACGGGGTAGAACTGCCACAGCGGGACCGCCGCGCCCGCCTGGAGCCCCGCCAGCTTGTCGCGGTCGATCGCCCAGCTGAGCGCCCGGCGCACCTTCGCGTCCCTGAAGGGTCCTGTCCGCACGTCCATGTACAGGTAGACGGCGGCGAGGTCCGGCTGCGCGCGGACGAGCCCGCCGAGCTGAGGGTCCGCGGTGACGCGTGCGATCTCGGCTGCCGGCAGGCCGTCGCCGAGCACGTCGACCTCGCCGCGCTCCAGTCTGAGCAGGGCGTCGGTCGGGTCGAGCGAGACCCGGTAACTGACGCCGTCCAGATAGGGCATACCGGCTTCCCAGTAGTCCGGGTTGCGGGTGAGCACGATCTCCTGCCCGCGCGTCCACTTCTGAAGGACGAAGGGCCCGGTCCCGAGCGGGTGGCGCCCCACCTCCCCACCCCAACGCTCGACCCATTCCCTCGGCTGCACGGCGCAGCACGGCATGGCCAGTGCGTTGAGGAACGAGACGTCGGGCCGTCTGAGGCGGATCCGCAGTGTGCGCTCGTCGACGACCTCGCAGCCGCTGATCTCGTCGGCTCTGCCCTCCGCGAACCTGTCGGCTCCGACGACGGCCGAGAAGAGAGGCGCCGCCGGCGCCCGTCGCGTCCGCATCATCCGCTCGAGGCTGTACTTGACGTCGTCGGCCGTCAGCTCACGGCTGAGCGGCGGCTGGAACCTGATCCCCTCACGGAGATGGAAGGTGAGGGTCCTGCCGTCCACGGAGAGGCCACCGTTCTCGACGCTCGGCACCTCGGTGGCGAGACACGGGACGAGCTCGGTGCCCGCCGACCCGGGCTCAGGCGCGTACTGCACCAGTCCCTGGTAGATGTCGTGCGCGACCCGGCGGGCGGCCTCGTCGTCAGCCACGGCGGGATCGAGGCTCGTGGGTTCGGAGGAGAACGAGAGCGTGAGGGTGCCGCCCTGTCTGGGCTGGTCGACGGGAGGGGACGCCGTGACCGCGCCGTCGGCCGTCGCGCCGCCGCAGGCGGCGAGCGCGAGGACGAGTCCGAGCATGAGGAGGAGCGCGAGGTCCGTGACCGGTGTCGCGGCGGCTCTTCTGGGTGGGCGACGGATCATAGGCCTCCGAGATCCATGACAAGGTCGGACGGCCGGAGCGGCGGCTCCTTCGCAGTGTCCGTGAACCTGCAGTCTAACGCACGATCCGCACCACGCGGTCGGGATGGCGTCTCGGTACGCACACGGACGCGTCCCTGCGGGGGCGCCTCAGTCAGATCGTCGCGTGCGCGCCGGCATCCACGTGCACGACCTCGCCGGTGATGGCGCGGCTGAGGTCGCTGAGCAGGAACACGGTCGCGTCGGCCACTTCGTCGCTGGT
>JAAYBE010000075.1 GCA_012719015.1 Actinomycetota bacterium | reverse complement strand
GCCCGGGCGATGGTGAGCAGCTGGCGCTCGCCCTGCGAGACGTTGGTGGCGTCGTCGTCGAGCAGGGTGTCGTAGCCGTCGGGGAGGGCGCGCACGAAGTGGTCGACGCGGGCCGCCCGTGCGGCGGTGAGGATCTCGTCCTCGCTCGCGCCCTCGCGTCCGTAGGCGATGTTCTCCCGGATGGTGCCGCTGAACAGCCAGGTGTCCTGCAGCACCATGCCGAACAGGCGGCGCAGGTCGCTGCGAGCGATGTCGCGCGTCTCGACGCCGTCCACTAGGATGCGTCCGTCGTCGATATCGTAGAAACGCAGCAGCAGGTTGACGAGCGTCGTCTTGCCGGCGCCGGTGGGGCCGACGATGGCGACGGTCTCCCCCGGGGCCACGTCCAGGGTCAGGCCGCTGATGAGCGGAGCGTCGGGGACGTAGCGGAACCACACGTCCTCGAACCGGATGTGGCCGCGTGTGTGCTCGAAGGCGACGCACCCGGCCGGGTCCGGCGTCTCCTCGGGCTCGTCGAGCAGCTCGAACACCCGCTCCGCCGAGGCGGCGGTGCTCTGCAGGATGTTCATGATGCCGGCGACCTGCGTGATCGGCATGGTGAACTGGCGCGAGTACTGGATGAACGCCTGCACGTCGCCGAGCGAGATGCGGCCGGTGGCGATCATCAGTCCGCCGATCACGGCGATGGCCACGTAGTTGAGGTTCATGACGAAGTTCATGACCGGCATGATGATCCCGCTGATGAACTGGGCCTTGAAGCTCGCCTCGTAGAGGGCTTCGTTGTGGCCGTCGAAGGTGGCGATGGCCTGCTCCTGGCGACCGAACGCTTTGACCACGTTGTGGCCGGTGAACATCTCCTCCACGTGGCCGTTGAGGTCGCCGGTGGTCTCCCACTGCCTGGAGAACTGCCTCTGCGAGCGCTTGGCGATCATCACGGTGATCACGACCGAGACGGGCACGACCAGCACCGAGATCAGCGCCAGCAGCCAGCTGATGGTGAGCATCATCACCAGCACCCCGAGGATGGTGAGCGCCGAGGTGATGATCTGTGTGAGGCTCTGCTGCAGCGACTGCGAGACGTTGTCGAGGTCGTTGGTCATGCGGCTGAGCACGTCGCCGCGCGGGTGGTCGTCGAAGTACTTGAGCGGCAGGCGGGCCAGCTTCTCGTCCGCCAGTCGCCGCAGCCTGTAGATGGTGCGCTGCGCGACGCCCGCCATGAGGTACGACTGCAGCCACTGGAACGCGGCGCTGGCCAGGTACACGCCGGCCAGCCAGGCCAGGGTGCGCGCCAGGGCGGCGAAGTCGACGCCCTGGCCGGGGTGCAGGTCCATGCCGGCGATCATGTCGGCGATGCGGTCCTGGCCGTGCTCGCGCAGGCCGGCGACGGCCTGGGCCTTGGTGACGCCGGCCGGGATCTGCCCGTTGATCACGCCCTCGAACAGGACGTTGGTGGCGTGACCGAGGATCCTGGGGCCGACGACCGCGAACGCCACGCTGGCCACGGCCAGCAGGACGATGAGCACGAGCAGCGCACGCTCCGGGCGCAGCTCGCCGGCGAGCCGGAGCATGGTGCCCTTGAAGTCCTTGGCCCTGGCGGTCGGCTGCACGAGGGCGTGGCCGCCCGGCCCCCCGGGACCCGGACCTTGGGGGCCGCGGGGCCGTGGCGGGACGCCGCCGCCCGGCCCGGAGGCAGCGGGCCTGTCCTCGCGGGCGCTCACGCGACGCCCTCCTCGCCGAGCTGTGAGCTGACGATCTCGCGGTAGGTCTCGCAGCTTCCGAGCAGCTCCTCGTGGGTGCCGATGCCGGCGATGGTGCCGTCGTCCTCGAGGACGACGATCTGGTCGGCGTGCATGATGGTGCCGACACGCTGGGCGACGATGATCACGGTCGTATCCGCCTCGTGTGCGCGCAGCGCCGCGCGCAGCCTGGCGTCGGTGCTGAAGTCGAGCGCCGAGAAGCTGTCGTCGAAGATCTGGACCCGGGCCCGCTTGGCCAGCGCCCGGGCGATGGCGAGACGCTGACGCTGGCCCCCGGAGACACTGGCTCCCCCCTGGGCGACCGGCGTCTCCAGGCGCGCGGGCATCTGCTCCACGAAGTCACGGCCCTGGGCGATCTCGAGGTAACGCCAGAGCTGCTCGTCGGTGGCCTGCGCGTCGCCGTGGCGCAGGTTGTCGGCCACCGTGCCGCTGAAGAGGAACGACTTCTGCGGCACGAGGCCGAGCCGGCGCCAGAGGTCCTGCAGCGCCAGCTCGCGTACGTCGACGCCGTCGACCAGGACCGCTCCCCCGGTCACCTCGTAGAAGCGGGGGATGAGGCTGATCAGCGTCGTCTTGCCGCTGCCGGTGCTGCCGACGATGGCGGTCGTCTCGCCGGGGCGCGCCGTGAACGTGATGCCGCTCAGCACCGGCTCCTCGGCCCCGGGGTAGCGGAACTCCACGTCGCGGAACTCGACGACACCCGTCGGCGGCACGCCGGTCACGGGTCGGACGGGGTCGACGATGCCGGGCTCGGTGTCGAGCACCGCCATGATCCGCTGGGCGGAGACGGCGGCGCGCGGCACCATGACGAACATGAACGTCGCCATGAGCACCGAGAACAGGATCATGAAGACGTACTGCAGGAACGCCGTGAGGTCGCCGATCGGCATGCTGCCGTCGGCGATCTGCCGGCCGCCGAACCACATGATGGCGATGGTCGTGAAGTTGAGGATCAGTGTGACGGCAGGGAACACGAGCGCGAACAAGCGCCCGACGCTCAGGGTCGTGCCGGTCAGGTCGGCGTTGGCGACGTCGAAGCGCTCGGCCTCGTGCGCGGTCTTGTCGAAGGCGCGGATGACGCGCACGCCGCTCAGGAACTCGCGGGTGACCTGGTTGATGCGGTCGATCTTCCTCTGCATGGACATGAACAGGGGGACGGCCCGATGGATGACGAGGCCGATGAAGACGCCCATGATGGGGATTGCGACGAGGATGACGGTCGAGAGCGGGACGTTGAGGCGGAGGGCCATGATCACACCGCCGACCGCCATCATCGGCGCCATGAGCACGACGTTCAGCATCATCAGCGTCACCATCTGCACCTGCTGCACGTCGTTGGTCGTACGGGTGATCAGTGACGGCGTGCCGAAGCGGTTGACCTCCGCCTGGGAGAAGCTCTGGACGCGGCGGAACAGCGCGCTGCGCGTGTCGCGCCCCAGCGCCATCGAGGTACGGGACCCGAGGTAGACGGCGGCGACGGCGGCGAGCACGGAGGCGAGCGTGACCCCCAGCATCAGCCCCCCTACCTCGAGGATGTAGTCGGTGTCGCCTTTGACCACGCCGTTGTTGATGATGTCCGCGTTGAGCGTGGGCAGGTAGAGATTGGCGAGCACCTGCCCCAGGACGAGGAGCACGATGAGGGCGAGCGCCCAGCGGTACGGGCGCAGGCCGGCGCGGAGGAGCCTGCTCACCGGCGGATCCCTGGGGCGTCGGCGACCGGGTCGTCGTCCGGGTATCGGTTGCGCGGCCGGCACCCGTCCGGTCTTTCGCCGACGGCCGCGATGCGCTCGCCAAGTCTGTCCAGCAGGCGGACGAGGTCGCGGCGCTCCCGCTCGGGGAGCGCGCCGAACGTGGCGTCGACGTAGCGGCCGACGGCGAGACTGATCTCGCGTTCGCGTTCACGGCCGCGGGACGTGAGGTGCACGCGGGTGAGGCGCCGGTCCGCTTTGTCCGGACGGCGCTCGACGAGGCCCGCCTGCTCGAGCGCGCGCAGCATCTTGCTGACCGTCGGCGGCGCGACGTCCAGCAGGCCGGCGAGCTCCCGCGGGGTGGCGCCGTCGCGGGCGCTCAGCAGGCGCAGGCAGATGGCCTGCCCATGGTGGCAGCCGGAGCCCGCCAGCGCCTCGCTCATGCTCCTCACATGCAGCCTCGCGGTGGTGATCAGGGCGTGGAAGGCGCGCGCCGACAGGCGGTCCACGCCGTCGAGGCCGAGGATGTCCGTGGTGGGGAGGTGTCCGTGCCGGCGGCGTGGGTGTACGGTTCTGGGCGGCATGACGGAGACGGACAATAGCAAGCTAACGATCGTCGTCGCAACCGGGCCGGCGCCCTCCCGTCGGCCGGCGCTCTGCTGCGGGAGGCGTCGGCGACGCGGTCGTCGGCAGGCCGGACAGTCTGCGACCCCGCTCTCCTGCCCGGCGGGTGATTCCATCGTGCCCGGAGGGGTAGGAACCTGGTGAAGGATGATGCTGCGCGCAGGCGCGGGACTCCACGGGTGTCGGTAGAAGCGATGACAGCAGCGTCGACCATAGACCGCGTCGAGGCTCGCAGGTCTCGACGGCGCGCCGCGCGCAACGTGGCGCTGCGCTATGCGCTCATCTACGTGGTCGTGGCCACCCTGTGGGTCGTCCTCTCTGACAGGGTCCTTGCGCTGCTCAGGTTCCCTGACGACGTCGAGCTCGTGCTGAGCTCGATCAAGGGCGTCGGCTTCGTGCTGGTCACCGCGCTGCTGCTGCTCGTGTTCGGACTGCGCTACTTCCGCCGGCTGGAGGCGTCCCAGGAGCGCTACACGCGGTTGTTCGAGAACGCGGCCGAGGGGCTCACCATCTTCCGGGTGCTGCGCGACCGCGCCGGCGTCGTCGCGGATCTCGAGCTCGTGGACATCAACCCGACGCAGCTCGAGCGGACCGGGATCGAGAGAGGCAGGGCCGTCGGCACGCGGCTCAGTCGACCGGACGACCTCGACGAGAGGACGCGCACCTACCTCGACGTGGTGGCGAGCGCGGCGCATTCGGGGGCGCCGGTGCGCTCGGAGCTGCACGTGGAGGCCGACGATGCGTACGAGATCCTCGAGGCGTATCCGATCGGTCGCGACCGCTGGGCGCTCTCGGCGCTGGACGTCAGCGGGGTGCGCCGGGCCGAGCGCGCCCTGCGGCGCCAGGAGGAGGACATCCGGCGGGCTTACGTGGACGTGCTCGACGTGGTGACGGGCGGCAACCTCATCCTCCTCACGGAGGAGGAGCTCTCGGCGGAGCTCGGCGCTCCGCTGGGGGAGGCGCGGCGCTTCGCGGCGCCGCGGGACCTGGCGGCGGCGCGCGCCGCCATCGTGGCCGCCGCCGTCGAGCGCTTTCCCGACTGGGCGGCCGCGACCGACCTGCGCGCCCCCGTGGGGGAGGCGCTGGTCAACGCTCTGCGTCACGCCGGCGGCGGCAGTTACCAGGTGTTCGCGCGCGGCGACGCCCTGCAGGTGCTCGTGCGCGACGAAGGCCCGGGGATCGACTTCCGCATGCTGCCCCGGGCGACCCTGCGCGGCTTCTCCACCGCGTCCAGCCTCGGCATGGGCTTCACCATCATGCTGCAGGGGTGCGCGCGGGTGCTGCTCAGCACGCGGCCCGGACGCACCTCGCTGGTCCTGGAGTTCACCGGAGCGCCAGTGAGATCCGACGCCCTCGACGACGTGACGCTCGGGGCGCCCTGAGTCCCGCGCCCGCGGTGGAGTTCAATCCGCCGCGACGACGTCGGCGACGAACGCGCGGAACGCAGCGACGTAGGCGGCCACGTCCGCGCGGGTCGCGGCCACGGACATCGCCGGACCGGCGGTGCTGATGGCCTCCCACACGCCGCGGCTGGCGAGGTAGAGACGCAGGAGCGCGTTGAGCTCCGGCTGGGCGTCGGCGTCGGCCTCCGCGGCGTCGCGCGCGAGACGCCGGCTGAAGCTGACCCCCGAGCGCGGCCACAGGCGCTGCACGCGCCAGGGCAGGCCGGCCTCGTCCACGGCGTCCTCGAGGCCGTCAGCGAGCTCCGCGCCGAGGTCGGCGGCGTGCTCGTACGCGGCCGGCGTGAGGACCTCCGTCAGCGCGGCCCGGGCCGCCGCCATGCTCAGCGCGTTGCCGAACAGCGTGCCGCCGGTGGCGAGCTCTC
>JAAYBE010000453.1 GCA_012719015.1 Actinomycetota bacterium | reverse complement strand
ATCGAGATGCACACGCACGACGACTTCGGCATGGCGACGGCCAACGCCCTGGCGGGCATCAAGGCCGGCGCCACCTACGTCAACACCACCGTGAACGGTCTCGGCGAGCGCGCCGGCAACGCGGCGCTCGAAGAGGTCGTGATGGCGCTCAAGTACCTCGGCAAGGTGGACATGGGCCTGCAGACGAGCCGTTTCCGTGAGCTGGCCGAGTACGTCGCCGCCGCCTCGGCCCGGACGATCCCGGCGTGGAAGAGCATCGTGGGCACCAACGTCTTCGCTCACGAGAGCGGCATCCACGCCGACGGCGTCATCAAGAACCCGCTCAACTACGAGGCCTTCGCCCCGGAGGACGTGGGACTCGAGCGGCAGATCGTGGTGGGCAAGCACTCCGGCTCGCGCACCATCTACCGCAAGTTCCAGGAGTTCGGCCTGGAGCTGACGCAGGAGGACTGCGACGGCATCCTGGCGCTGGTGCGCAAGACGGCGGTCGAGCTCAAGCGGGCCCTGTTCGACAAGGAGCTGATGTACGTCTACCAGGACTACCTGACGCGGCTGGGCGATGCGGTGCCGATCGGCAACCATCGCGGGGTGGACTCAGGCGACCCGGACGACGCCGTCCCTGCGCCGGGGGCCGCCTCGTGACCGAGCGGGACGATCGCGGCGCGCGACGCGACGCCGGGCGCGCGCCCTCTCGCCCCGCGACGTTGGCCGAGAAGCTGCTCGCGTCGGCCGCGGGCCTCGATGCGGTGACGCCCGGCCAGATCGTCGTCTGCGACGTGAGCGTCGCCATCGCCCAGGACGGCACGGGGCCGCTCGCCATCGAGCAGATCCGCGAGCTCGGTACGGGGAAGGTCAAGGCGCCGGAGTGCGTCTTCTTCATAGACCACGCCGCCCCCGCGCCGCGCAGCGAGCTGGCCAACGCGCAGCGGACCGTCCGCGCCTTCTGCGCCGAGTCGGGCGCCACGCTGAGCGACGTCGAGATGGGCGTCTGCCACCAGCGGGTCGCCGAGAGCTACGCCAAGCCCGGCGACCTCGTCATCGGCGCCGATTCGCACACCTGCATGGCCGGGGCGCTGGGCGCGTTCGGTACCGGCATGGGCAGTACCGACGTGGCCGTGGGCATGGCGACCGGCAAGACCTGGCTGCGCGTGCCCGAGACGTTCCGGATCGAGCTGGACGGCGCGTTCGTCGACGGCGTGGAGGCCAAGGACCTCATGCTCACGCTCATCGGCCGGCTGGGCGCGGACGGGGCGACGTACAAGGCGCTGGAGTTCGGCGGTCCGGGGGTCGCTGCGTTGCCCATGTCCGGCCGCCTCACGTTGAGCAACATGAGCGTCGAGGCGGGGGCGAAGTGCGGTCTCATGCCGAGCGACTCCGTGACGAAGGAGTACCTCGAGGCGCAGGGTCGCGGGGACGCGTGGATCCCGCTCGCCGCCGACCCCGGCGCCTCGTACGAGCGGGTGGAGCGCTTCGACCTGGGGGCCGTCGTCCCGACGGTGGCACGGCCGCACACGGTGGACCACACGATACCGGCGGCGGAGCTCGAGGGCGTCAGGGTCGATCAGGTGCTCATCGGGACGTGCACGAACGGCCGCCTCGAGGACCTGCGCTCGGCGGCGCGCGTGCTCAAAGGACGCCGCCGCGCGCCGCACACGCGCCTCATCGTGACGCCGGCCTCGCAGGCGACCGCCCGCGCCGCCGCCGCCGAGGGCCTGTTCGACGTGTTCTGGGCGGCGGGCGCCGTGATCACGAACCCCGGCTGCGGCGCCTGCGTCGGCATCCATCAAGGCGTCCTCGCCGACGGAGAGGTGTGTCTCAGCACGGCCAACCGCAACTTCCGTGGTCGCATGGGTAATCCCGAGGCGTCCATCTACCTGGGTTCACCGGCCACGGCGGCCGCCACGGCCGTGACCGGCATCATCACCGACCCCAGGAAGTTCCTCTGAAGGCGTCCAGAAAGGAGGCGGCCGTGGCCAGGCAGTATGAGGGGCCCCCGCCGATGGTCATCGACGAGAACAAGCGCTACATCGCCACGATCGGCACGTCCGCCGGCGACATCGTGATCGAGCTCTTCGCCGACAAGGCGCCGCGCACGGTCAACAACTTCGTCTTCCTCGCCCGGGACGGGTACTACGACGGCGTCACCTTCCATCGCGTCATCAAGGGGTTCATGGCGCAGGGGGGCGACCCGACGGGCACCGGCACCGGCGGTCCCGGCTACAGGTTCGACGACGAGTTCCACCCGGCACTGAAGCACGATGGACCCGGCGTGCTCTCGATGGCGAACGCCGGGCCGGGCACGAACGGCTCCCAGTTCTTCATCACCTACGCGGCGACCCCGCACCTCGACGGCCGTCACACGGTGTTCGGCAGGGTCATCGCAGGCATGGAGGTCGTGGAGGCGATCCCGGAGCGCGATCCGCAGCGGGCGCGCAAACCGGGCCTGGCGATGGACTCGGTCGTGATCCAGGAAGAAGAATGGATCACGTGAACAGTCCCCGCAGGCGAACTGTCGAGCGGAGCGCCGCAGGCTCGCCGCTCAGCAGTCACCGCAGGCGACCTGTCGAGCGGAGCGCTGAAGGCTCGCCGCTCAGCAGTCACCGCAGGCCGCCTGTCGAGGGGAGCGCCGAGGGCTCGCCGCCGCGCGACCGACCGCTTCGCGGCCGGGCATGGCTGTTCGGCGACGACATCAGCACCGACCACATCGCGCCGGGTCGGCTCTTCCATCTGCGCACCGACCTGCCCGAGCTGGCCAAGCACGT
>JAAYBE010000452.1 GCA_012719015.1 Actinomycetota bacterium | reverse complement strand
GTCGTCAACCGGTCCACCAGCCGGCCGTCCGGCGCGCAGAGATGTGCGCAGGCCCAGTCGGCGAGTGTCCGCGCCCGGCGGAGCCAGACGCGGTCGCCCGTCGCCTCGTAGGCGTCCAGGAAGGCCGCCGCCGTCGCGGCCTGGTCGCCGAGCAGCGGCGCACCTCTCGCCGGGGCGCCGCCGGGCGGAACGAAGTGCGCCATCACCTCGCCGTGGCGTGCCGTGGCGTGGAGGTGGCCGAGCAGGCCGAGGGCGTGATCGGTCAGTTCGGGACGTCCCAGGACATACGCTCCTTTCAGGAGCGCCCGCGCCGCCAGCGCGTTCCAGTCGACGTAGACCGTCGCGTCGACGAAGGGCGCCGGCAGTCCTGAACGACCTTCCGCGTCGAGCAGGTAGTAATGCTCGTCCGCGTCCTGACTTCCGCCGAAGGCGGGCACGCCCGGTTGTCGCAGCCTCTCGAGCACGTAGTCGATGGTGCCGCCCGCGACGCGACGGTACGACTCCGCGTCGCCCAGGTCGTGGTCCGACGCCAGCACGGCGGCCTCCAGATACAGCGAGGCCATGCGGGCGTTGTCCTCGAGCATCTTCTCGTAGTGCGGTACCGTCCAGTCCCGTCGGGTCGCGTAACGGAAGAAGCCCCCCTCGACGGCGTCGTACAGGTCTCCGCTCGCCATTCCGGACAGTGTGGTCCGGACGACCTCCAGCGCCCGGCTCGCCGGTACGGAGGAGCCGCTTTGGCCGCTCCCCTCAGGCGTTCCGGCCTCGTCACGCAGCGACCCGTAGGCGAGCAGGAAGCCGATCACGTCCGGCTGCGGGAACTTGGGCTCGACCCCCAGGCCGCCGTGAAGCGGGTCGAACGCACGCACGATCTGCAGCGCCACCCGGGCGGGGATGTCCCCGGTTGCGCCGTGCTCGCCGTCGATGGTCTCGAGACCCGTCTCACGGCCGAGCATCGGCGCCGTGAGGCGGGCCCTGGCGGCGCCGTCGCCTGCTGCGGCGCGCTCACTCTGGAGTGCGACGATCTGCGCCCGGTTGGCGTCGGAGAAAGCTTTGACGCGCGCGAGACTCTCGAGCATCTGCTCGGGCGGCAGGTATGTGGCGCCGGTGAGGACGTCTCCGCTGGCGGTGAGGAACGCCGTCGTGGGCCATCCGCCCATGTTGTAGCGGCGGTTCACGTCGGGATGACGGTCGTTGTCCACCCGGATGGGGAGGAAGTGCTGGTTGACGGCGGCGATCACGCGCGGGTCGGAGTAGCTCGTCTCGTCCATCACGTGGCACCAGTGGCACCAGACGGCGGAGAGGGAGAGCAGGACCGGCCGTCCGAGGCGACGCGCCTCCTCGAAGGCCTGCTCTCCCCACGGGCGCCATCTGATCTCCGCGGCCCGGTTCGGCCGCGGCGAGAAGCGGAAGTCACGGTCGTCGTCCATGGCCCCGGCATTCCCTCAGAGGCGCGGTCCGAATCAGGGCGGACGCGCGAGGCGGGCCCCACGCCCCGCCGACGGCCGCGCCCCCATCCGCCGGATGGGCTCGACCCGTCCTCGGCGAAACGGTGCACCGGGAGCCTCAAAACCGACTATGTCGACCGACGATGACATGATTGTTCCGCGGTTCACAATCTCCTGCAGGCGCGGTATAGTCGCATACCTGAATATGGGCATGGAGGAGCGCGTGTGCACGCCGGCGGGCCTCCCGTCCTCGCTCTGTGAGGCCGGCGCAGTCGCTCCCCTTCGCGACCGTGAACTGATTCGGGTCGCGACACCGGACGTAGAAAGGAGTCGACCCATATGTCCGACAACGTGATGTCTCGGCGCAAGTTCCTCGCCGGGGCGGGTCTCGTCCTCGGAGCCGCCTCGGTCTCCGGCGTGGCCCTGCTCAAGGATCCGGAGCCCGCTGCGGCAGAGGGCGCCGCGCTTCCGTGGCCGTATCCCACGACGGCCGAGCAGCAGCCGGTGCCGGAGGCGCTGGCGCGCCGGGCTTTCGAGATGCACCGCTATCAGGGCTTCGCCTGCTCCGAGTCGGTGTGGTGGCCCTTCGTCGAGGCCCTGAGCCCCGCCAACCCCGGGACCTGGGGCACCGTGCCGCGCAAGATGTTCCAGTACGGGGGCCAGGGCATCAAGGGCTGGGGCACCATCTGCGGCACCCTGAACGCCGCCGCTGCGGTGATCGGCATGGCGGTGGGCAACGGCGCCCACCAGGGCACGCTCACCGACGCCATGTTCATGTACTACTCGCAGACCGCCCTGCCCACCAACGATGCGTGGAAGTCCTACAACAAGAAGCTGGGGCTCACCACCGATTGGGAAGGCCCGACCGGTGCGAACATCCCGGTGGAGAACGCGCCGACCTCCATCGCGGACTCCCCTCTCTGTCACTCGTCCCTGATCCAGTGGACGATGGTCACAGGGGCGGAGAACGGCGGGCCGCTGCAGAAAGACCGCTGCGCGAAGGCCTGCTTCGACGTGACCTACAAGCTGACCGAGCTTCTCAACGCCTACTGGGTCATGGCCACTCCGTCGCCCGCGCCCGCTCCGCTCGACCCTGCAGTGAGCGCGTGCGGCGCCTGTCACGTCACCTACACGCCCGCCAAGATGGCGTGCTGGTCGTGTCACGACAACACGGTGGCCGACCGCCATTGGGAATGAGCGGGTGACGGCTGACGGATCAACCCGGACCGGGGCGTGATCCCGGGACGAACGTGGAGGAAGGCACAGTGAGGAAGACACACATCGCGGTACTCGCGGTCGCCGTCGTCGTGATCGTGATGGCCATCGGCGCGGTCGCCGCCTACGGCGATCTGGCGAGCGACACGCAGGCTCCGACGACGACGACCGACGCGGTACAGGTGTATTGGGACGACGCTGCGATCACGCTCACGGCGGAGGACGACGAGGGCATCAGGTACATCTACCACGAGCTGGACAACAAGGTCGTCCGGCTGCACAGGGTCGAAGGCGCGCCACTCTCGGCGCACCTCGAGGTGCCGACGAACGCCAGAGGTGTGCGCGTGAGCCCCGGCGTCGGCACGCACACCCTGCTCTACTGGGCGCAGGACATCAACGGCAACGTCGAGGAGCGGCACCAGCTCACCTTCGAGGTCCGTGAGGACACCCCGCCGACGACGTCGGCGAAGGCCGTCTCCGTGCGCCGCGGCCGCACCGCGACGCTGAAGTTCAAGGTCGACGACGCCGGCCCGGAGGACGTGGCGCAGGTCGTCATCAAGGTCCAGAACAAGAAGGGCAAGGTCGTCAGGACGATCAAGGCCGGCTCGCGGCGCGTGGGAGTGGACCAGACGGCGCAGTTCCGCTGTACACTGGCCAAGGGCGTGTACACATACTACGTGTACGCGACCGACAGTGCCGGCCAGGCCCAGTCCAAGGTCGGCTCCGCCAAGCTCACCGTGAAGTAAGCGCGGATCCGAGGATCGCGAGGAACGATCCGGGCCGCGGCGGGGGCGCCCGCCGCGGCCCGGCTTCGTCCGTGACCGATCTCCGACGCGCGACGACCCGTGCGGCGGCGCCGTGGAGAGCCGCCCCTCTGCATCCCGACCGAGTGACCGAGCGTCGGTCGCCTCGCGGGTCGGCCTTCGGTGCGGCCTCTGGACTGCTGTAGGGTGCGACGCGACCGCGCCGCGACGTCAGCAGCCTCAGCCGAAGCCGCTCGTGGGCCGCGCCTCTCCACACGTAGGACTGGAGAGCGGCCCGTTCTGCAGATAGCTGGCGAGGGTCTGGCGGATGTTCGTCGAGGCGCAGACGCGGCAGCGTTTCTGCTTCATGCGGAGCGCGCCGCCGGTCACGAGCTGGAACCGGTGCCCGCAGTCCCTGCAGATCAGGTCGAAGTGCGCCATCAGTCCTCCTGGGCCTCCCGTGTGGTGTGTGCGAGCGCACTGGCCTGCAGGGCGAGCTCGGGGCCGAGGACCTCGTCGATCAGCTCGCACGCCTCCCGCAGCCGTGGGTTGACGACCTCCCATCGCACCCGCCCGTTGACCCGGCGGCGACGCGCCAAGCCCTCCCGCTGGAGGACGGCGAGATGCTGGGAGACGTTGGAGCGGCTGACCTGCAGGAGGTCGGCCAGCTCACTCGGCGTCCTCGGCGCGTCACAGAGACGATGCATGAGCTCGTGGCGTGTGGGGTTGGCGAGCGCGGCGAACACAGCCGCATGGATGGAGTATCGTCGTCGCTCCTCGGTCATGGCGTCATTATCACCGCGTTTCGGAATTTCGCAACACGGCAATCACGGGCAGAGAGGAG
>JAAYBE010000074.1 GCA_012719015.1 Actinomycetota bacterium | reverse complement strand
CTCAGCCAGTGGGCCCCGCGCATCTTCACCATCCAGATCAATCCCGACCAGATCGGGCTCGTGATCGGCAAGGGCGGCGAGACCATCCGCGGCATGACCGAGGAGTTCAGCGCCGACATCGACATCCAGGACGACGGCACGATCTTCATCTGCGCTCCCGATCAGGAGGCGGCCGAGGGCGTCATCGAGCGCATCCAGTCCATGACCAAGGAGATCGAGGTCGGCGACGTGTTCGCGGGGCGGGTCGTCAAGACGACGGACTTCGGGGCGTTCGTGGAGCTCAAGAAGGGCACGGACGGCCTGCTCCACATCTCACGCCTGGCACCGAAGGGTCAGCGCGTCAAGAGCGTGGAGGACGTCGTCAAGCGCGGCGACACGGTGACCGTCGAGGTCGTCGAGATCGACAAGACGCGCAACCGCATCGGGCTCAGGCTCCTCAAGCCGCCCGAGGCGGAGTAAACGGCAAGCGGAGCAGGGGGGGCCACGAAGCACTACCGCCTGTCAACGCTGGACAACGGCCTGCGAGTGGCCACCGAGCGCCTCGAGGGCGTGCGCTCGGTGGCGCTCGGGATCTGGATCGCGGCCGGCTCCCGACTGGAGCCACCCCGGCTCGGCGGCATCTCGCACTTCATCGAGCATCTCATCTTCAAGGGGTCGGCCAGGTACCCCGCGCGGCAGATCGCGCAGATCTTCGACGATCTCGGGGCGGAGCCCAACGCGTCCACCTCCAAGGAGCACACGCTCGTCAATGCACGCCTGCTCGACGACGATCTCGAGACCGCGTTCGAGGTCATCGCCGAGATCGTGGCGCGACCGAGCTTCGCCGACCTCGATCAGGAGAGGGAGGTCGTGCTGGAAGAGGTCGCCATGTACGAGGACTCGCCGCCCGAACTGATCCACGACGACCTCTGCGAGGTCGTCTTCGACGGTCATCCTCTCGGACGGCCGGTCATCGGGTGTCACGAGACGCTCTCCACCATGGACCTCCAGACCGTGCGCGAGTACCACCGCGAGCGCTACGTCAACCCGGGCATCGTGGTGGCGGCCAGCGGGAGCGTCGACCACGAGCGGCTCTGCGCCCTGACGGCGCAGCACTTCGACCCCGACGCCGGTACGTCGCCGGCCCGGCCAGAGCGCACCATACCGGTCGCCAGACACGTGGCACGCTTCACCCGCAAGGACACGGAGCAGTACCACGTGTGCCTGGGTGGGCCGGGACCCTGTCGCAGCGACCCGCAGCGCTGGGCCGTGTTCGTGGTCGACGCCATCCTGGGCGGCTCCTGGAGTTCCCACCTGTTCCAGGAGGTGCGCGAGCGGCGCGGCCTCGCCTACTCCGTGTACTCGTACACGTCGCTGTACACCGACGTCGGGCTCACCGCCGTGTATTTCGGCTCGCGCGAGGAGGCGGTCGAGGAGGCGCTGCTGGTCATCCTCGAAGCGCTCCAGGACCTCGAGGCGGACATGTCGGAGGCCGCCATCGACCGCGCCAAGAACCACCTCAAAGGGCAACTCGTGCTCGGCATGGAGAGCCCGAGCGCCCGGATGCAGGCACTGGGACGGTCTGTCCTGATGGAGCAGCCCGTCCTCAGCGTCGACGAGATCCTCGAACGCATCGACATGGTCGACCGCAACGCTGTCGTCGAGGCCGTGCGACGATACTATGACCCTGACAGGTGGTCGACGGCCTGCATCGGCCCCGAGCCGGAGCCGTTCCAGTCCGTGGCCCGGGGGTTCGAGTGGGAGGAGCGATGATCGACGTCCTGGTCACCGGAGCGGCCGGCAAGATGGGATCCCTGAGCGCCGCCACGATCGCCGCGCAGGACGACCTGTGCCTGGCGGCGCTCGTCGATCCGCGCCCGGGGGACGGGGGAGAGGTCCCCTGGTTCACGGACGTGGGCGCGGCACTCTCGCTCGTCTCACCCGCAGCCGCGCTCGAGTTCAGCGTGCCGGGAGCCGTCTACGGCAACACGGCGGCGCTGCTCGACGCCGGCGTGCCGACGGTGGTCGGCGCCACCGGCCTCGCCGACGACCAGGTCGCGGACCTGTCGGCGAAGGCCGCGACGACCGGCGTCGGTCTCGTGATCGCCCCCAATTTCGCCCTGGGCGCGGTGTTGCTCATGAAGTTCGCCGCCGACGCGGCGCGCCATTACCGGCACGCCGAGATCATCGAGACCCACGACAAGGGCAAGGTGGACGCGCCGTCGGGCACATCCCTGCGCACCGCGCGCCTGATGGCGGAGGCGCCGGGGTCGGCCCTCGCGGCCCCGCCCGGCGCCGACCAGAGCGCGCGCGGGTTCGTAGCCCAGGACCGTGTGACCATCCACAGCCTGCGTCTGCCGGGAGCGGTCGCGCACCAGGAGGTCGTGTTCGGCGGCGAGGACGAGGTCCTCACCCTGCGACACGACTCTCTCTCGCGCCGCTCCTTCATGAGCGGGGTCCTGCTGGCGTTGCGTCGGGTGAGCGGCGTGCGCGGGACGGTCGTCGGCCTCGAGAACCTGCTCGAATGACCCCGGTGAGACGACCCCGTGGCCGGACTGCTTCTGCGTCGCGCCGCACGCCGGGCCGGCGACCTCACCCACACGCCAGACTGATGAGCCTGCGACTGCGATTGGGGGAACTCACGTGAAGGCCAGCCTCGGGACCATCCTGACCGCGATGGTGACGCCGTTCGCCGCCGACGGCGCCGTCGACCACGAGCGGCTCTCCACGCTCGCCGAGCACCTGCTCGCGAACGGGTCGGACGGACTCGTGGTGGCGGGCACCACCGGAGAGTCGCCCACGCTCACCGACGCGGAGAAGCTCGCCATGTTCCGCACCGTCGTGGAGACGGT
>JAAYBE010000451.1 GCA_012719015.1 Actinomycetota bacterium | reverse complement strand
CGATGTCCGTGACCCAGCGGCCGTCGATGTACTCGGGGGCGACGACGCTGAACTCGTCGCAGAGCGTCTCGAGCGAGTAGGGCACCACCCAGCCGTCGTAGCCGCTCCAGTCGGTGTCGTCGACGTTGCCGCACCAGGCGTGCGCCTCCTCGACCACGTCGAGCCGCTCCGCGCCGTACTTCGCGAGGATGTTGGTGACGCCGGGGGCGCCGCCCATGGCGATCACGGCGGTCACGCCCGCGCGGCGGAACTCCTCGTGCAGCTCCACCTGCTGCTTGGTCACATGGAAGAGGCCGCCCATGTCCGTGTAGTGCACCCGGGCCGCGGCGGCGGCCCGCATCACGGTGATGTTCCAGAAATGCTGTGTGGCGTTGACCATCGCGTCGCAACCCGCGAGCACGGACTGCACGCTCCCCTGCTCGCGCGCATCGACGAACCGGGGGCGCGCCTTGCCGCCGCCGTGGCTCTCCGCGACCTCGCAGGCCCGCGACTCGTCGTAGTCGGCCACCACGACCTCGTCCACGTCCCGGCTCAGACCCAGCTCCTTGACGGTCCAGGCGCCCATGGCGCCCGCACCCACGACGGCGATCTTCATCTCCCCTCCCGGACGCTCCGACCGTTTGCCGCAGTCGAGCCTACGGGAGTCGCGGGCGCAAGTACAGACGGTTATCATGGAGGCCTCCGCTCCGTGGCACCCCCGGGAAGAAGGCGACCGTGACCAGGTACGGTCTGGACGACCAGCTATGGCGAGAGCTCGAGGACGAGGTCCTCGAGCTCTTCACGGCCCTGCTCCGGATCGACACGACCAACGGCAACGAGACCGCGGCGGCGCGGGTGCTGCAGGCCTACCTGGCCGAGCACGGCATCGCCGCCGAGCTGCGCGGCGAGCTCCCGGACCGGCAGAACCTGGTGGCCCGGCTGGACGGCGCGGGGCCGGGCCCCACGCTCACCATGATGGGCCACCTCGACGTGGTGCCGGCCGACGCCGGCGAGTGGAGCGTGCCGCCGTTCTCCGGCACGGTCCGGGACGGGTACGTGTGGGGTGTCGGCGCCGTCGACATGAAGAACCAGGTCGCCGCCGAGGCGGTGGCGCTCGCCCGGCTGAAGCGCTCGGGCGCCCGCTTCGCCGGCACCGTCAAGTACGCCGCCACCGCCGACGAGGAGGTCGGCGAGTTCTGCGGGGTCAAGTGGCTCTGCGAGCACGAGCCCGACGCGCTGCGCGCCGACTACTGCCTCAACGAGGGCATGGGCGGGCTCTGGCTCCCGGTCGACGGCCGCAAGGTCTTCCTGCTCGCCGTCGGCGAGAAGGCGTTCGCCCAGTTCCGCATCCGCACCCGCGGCCGCGGCGGCCACGCCTCGGTCCCCGAGAAAGAGCACAGCGCCGTGATCGACCTGGCCCGGGCCGTCACGGCGCTCGGCCTGGCCGACCCGCCGACGATCGTCTCCGCGACCACGGCGCGCTTCATCGACGCGCTCGTGACCGACGCCGCGCTGGCGGCCCGGCTCAAGGATCCCGTCACCGCCCGCGCCGCCGGGGCGGAGCTGCGCCGGATCGACCCCATGGCCGCCCGCCTGGTGGAGCCGCTGTTCGGCGCCACGCCCACCCCGACCATGCTGGCCGCCGGCCAGGCGGTGAACGTCATCCCGACGCGGGCGGAGGCCTGTGTCGACTGCCGCATCCTCCCCGAGATGACGCACGCCGACGTCGAGGCCCACGTCGCGGCCACCCTGGACCCGCTGGGGATCGACTGGGAGTTCGAGTGGGTCGACGTCACCATGCCCAACTCGTCGCCGCCGGCCAGCCCGCTCGCCGACAGCATCGCGCGCGTGTTGCGGCGCGACGTACCCGGGACCGTGCTCGTCCCGATGACCTCGAGCAGCTTCACCGACTCGCGCTGGGTGCGCGAGGCCTTCCCCGACTGCGTGGCCTACGGGTTCGCGCCCTTCGTGGCCGAGAGCCTGCGCGACCTGGACGGAGGCCGCGACCACGAGCCGGACGAGCGTATCCACGTGGAGGACGTCGTCTACCAGGCGCTGTTCTTCGAACGCCTCGTCCGGGACCTCCTCGCGTGACCTCCGGGCGCGGTCCCGACGTCCTGCGCGACCGCTTCCGCGGGACGCTGCTCGGCCTGGCCGTGGGCGACGCGCTGGGCGCGCCGGCCGAGTTCCTCACCGCCGAACAGGTGGTGGAGAAGTACGGCGTCATCACCGAGATGCTCGGCGGCGGCGTTTTCGACGTCGCGCCGGGCGAGGTCACCGACGCCACCGAGATGATGCTGTGCGTGGCCGAGAGTCTCGTCGCGCACGGCGCCTTCGCGCCGGACGACATCATGCGGCGACTGGCGCAGTGGCTCGACAGCCGGCCTTACCACGTGAGCCTGACCGTGAGGGCGGCGCTCATCAGTTACCGCTCAGGCACACCCTGGGACCTGGCCTCGCGGCGGGCCTACGAGATCCTCGGCGGCCCCACCGCCTGCAACGGCAGCCTCATCCGCTGCGCCCCGATCGCGCTCCTCTACCGCGCCGACGCGGCGACACGACTCGAGGTGTCGCTGCGGGAGTCGACGCTGACGCATTTCGACCGGCTCGCCGGCTGGTCGTGCGCCGCCTTCAACGACCTGGTCGTCGCCGCCCTCCATGACAGGCTGCTCGACGAGCTGCCGGCCATCACGCGCTCTTTCGACGACGAGGACAGACGCGTGGCCGCGCTGCTGCGCGATACGCCCGGCGCCGAGGTGGAGGAGATCACGAGCTCGGCCTTCGTGATCGACACGCTGCGGACGGCGCTCTGGACGGTCCTCAACGCCGCCGACTTCGAGCACGCGGCGACCATCGCGGTGAACCTCGGCAACGATGCGACCGCCGCCGGCGCCGTGACGGGCGCCCTCGCCGGCGCCGTGTACGGCGTGTCCGGCATCCCGCCACGCTGGCTGGAGGGGCTCGCTGTGCGCGAGCGCGTGACCGGCATCGCCGACCGTCTCTTCGAGCTCGCCGGCGTCGACTGACGCCGGCGGCTCATACTCGGATCACAGACGAGAACCTGCTCACGCGGGAACGCCGTGGGGCGCGCACCCTGGCGGCGGCGGGCGCGGTGCTCGCGCTGGTGAGCATCGGGACCAGCCCCGGCTTGCCGGACCTCATCGGCCTGCTCGCGCTCTCCGGCATGGTCGTCACCGACGCCATCGCGCTGCTCAGCCTCGTCGAGGAGTCCCGCCGCGAGGGCATGGATGCACGCACCGCCGTGATCGAGGGCGGGCGGCGGCTGCGTCCTCTCCTCACGACGCCCGTTGTCACGATCCTCGCCCTCATCCCCACGACGCTCGGCGTCGGAGGCAGGGGCGGGTTCCTCTCGACGTCGCCCGCCGCCATCGTCCCGTTGCCCTGCGGTAGGCTTGTCGCGAGGCAGCGCTCCGACGGGCGCGGCCGCGTGACAGGCACGACGAGAGGAGGACCCGTGGCGAAGCAGGCACCCAAAAAGCCCCGAGCGGCGAGCAAGGCGGCGGCCAAGGACAAGGCCCGCACCGCCGCCGAGCTGGAGCGGCTCACTCCGCGCAAGCTCACCCGCGAGCAGCTCATCGAGGCGCTGAACGACGATCTCGCCTGGGAGTACCAAGCGCTGATCCAGTACGTGCAACACGCGGCGGCGATCAGCGGCGCGCAGTACGACGCGATCAAGGCCGAGCTCATCGTCCATTCCAACGAGGAGCATGCCCACGCCGTCTCGCTGGCCGACCAGATCG
>JAAYBE010000011.1 GCA_012719015.1 Actinomycetota bacterium | reverse complement strand
TGCTCTGGGACGGACTCTCCGACGTGGAGAGGCGCAAGCTGCGCGAGGGACTGACGGCGGACCCGGACCCGCTCACGCGCGAGGAGCGCGAGGAATGGGTCAAGCGCTTCGACGGCATCTGCCTGAGCTCCGACGCCTTCATCCCGTTCCCCGACAACCTCGACCGCGCCGCCAGGAGCAACGTGCAGTACGTCGCCCAGACTGGGGGTTCGGCGCGCGACGCCGTGGTCACGGAGACGGCAGCGGAGTACGGGATGACGATGGTGCACACCGGGCTGCGCCTGTTCCTGCACTGAGGGACGTCCTCGCGCGAGCGGAGCGTCCCGGCAGCCGGGACGCCTCGATCGTGAGCCCGAGCGCTGTCGTCAACGACTTCGAGCCGTTCTTCGCCCGGCATGCCGGAGTGCGCGCCGTCTTCTTCAACGGCTGCACGGCGCGCGGGCTCCGGAATCGTCGCGTGGAAGGGAGTCAAGCCCTGCCCGCCGGCTTGGTGCTCGCGACGTTTCCGTCCACGGCCCCCGCCGACGCAGGGCTGACGTTCGAGCGAAAGGCGGCGCCGTGGCGACGGGCGGCAGAGGCCGCCGCGGGCGACCCGCCCTGATCCAGCCGAAGCCTCCGCCCCCGGATGCGGGTGGGTGAACCTGATCCGCTCCCTGGGGATCATGTCGCCGTCGCCGGCGTCCGGGAAGTGCGGCCTGCGGCGACCGGCCCCCGTCGACCGGAACACGCGCGCCGCCAGGATCCACACGACGATCGCCGGGACGACGGT
Organism: Actinomycetota bacterium; assembly: GCA_012719015.1. Classification (GTDB taxonomy): domain Bacteria; phylum Actinomycetota; class Thermoleophilia; order UBA2241; family UBA2241; genus CAIXSE01. Next base: position 1,530 of record JAAYBE010000011.1, on the reverse strand, counting down.
CACAGGGACGACGTGCGGCAAGACGGAGGCTCGTCATTCGACCCCTCCCATGGGCCTGCCGTAGCACTCGACCGGACCGACGGGGCGTCCCTGTGGCGGCGGGCAGCACTCCGTCCGCGCCGGTCGAGCAGCGGGACTCCCGCGGCGCGAGCGCCCTCAGCCGTCCGTCGTGGCCTTCTTCCCCGCCTTCTTGCGCAGCTCGGTACTCAGGACGGCCTTGCGCACGCGCACGTTCTTCGGCGTGACCTCGACCAGCTCGTCGTCGGCGATCCACTCCAGCGCTCTCTCGAGGGTGAGCGTGCGCGGCACCTTGAGGCCGGCGTCGATCTCCTTGGTGCTCGAGCGGTAGTTGCCGAGCTGCTTGCGCTTGGTGGGGTTACAGAGCATGTCGTCGGCGCGCGCGTTCTCGCCGACGATCATGCCCTCGTAGACCGGGTCCATCGGGCTCACGAACAGCGTGGCCCGCTGCTGCAGGTTCTCGAGCGAGTAGGAGGCGGCCTCGCCGGCGGCTTGGCTGACCAGTGAGCCGCGCTCACGGCCGGGGAGCTCGCCCCTCCACGGGCCGTAGCCCGTGAACCGCGAGCTCATCACGCCCAGGCCGCGCGTCTCGGTGAGGAAGCTGCTGCGGTAGCCGATCAGGCCGCGTGTCGGGATGCTGAACTCGAGGCGGACGACGCCCGTGCCGGTGGCCTCGACGCCGAGCAGCCCGCCCTTGCGCGAGCTCAACTCGCGGATGATCGCGCCCTGGAACTCCTCGGGCGCGTCGACGACGAGATGCTCCATCGGCTCGAGCAGCTTGCCGTGCTCGTCGCGGTGGGTGATCACCTCCGGGCGGCTGACGCAGAGCTCGAAACCCTCGCGACGCATCTCCTCGATGAGGATCGCGAGGTGCAGCTCACCGCGGCCGGAGACCTTGACCCCGTCCGGCCGCCCCAGGTCCTCCATGCGGAGCGCGACGTTGACGCGCAGCTCGCGCTCCAGCCGGTCCTTGATCTGGCGCAGGGTGGCCGCGCGGCCGTCGCGGCCGGCGAACGGCCCGTTGTTGACGAGGAAGAACATGCTGACCGTGGGCTCCTCGATCTCCAGCGGCGGCAGGGCCACGGCGGCCGCGCCCCCCGGCGCCTCGACGAGTCCAGGCGCCGCCAGCGTGTCGCCGAGCGTGATGTCCTCCGGGCCGGCGAGCCAGACGATGTCGCCGGCGGCGACCTCGCCGACCTCGCGATTCTCGAGGCCGCGCGTGACCCAGAGGTGCGTCACGCGCGCGGCCTCCGCGACGACGGCCTCGAGTCCGGCGCCCGGCCTCGGGCCGTTGGGGGACGGCCCATGTGTCGCTGGGGCGTCGACACCATAGTCGGCGCCACCGGTGGTGTCATCCGTAGCGCCACGCATGGCGCCGGCCCCCATCGCCGTACTTGCCCCCGGCGCGGTATCCGCCTTCGACGCGCAAGCGCCGGCCGGACAGCGGGTGACGATGCGCCGCAGCTCATCGCCCACCTTGAGACGGCCCTCGAGCACGCGGCCGCAGCCGAT
>JAAYBE010000010.1 GCA_012719015.1 Actinomycetota bacterium | reverse complement strand
CCGATGGCCGACAGACCGAGCGAGGGGAAGAACGCAGGCAGCCCGGAGAAGACGGCGCCGCTCCCCGACATGAGCGTGCCGCCCGTGGAGAAGCCGGGACGGCACAAGAAGCTCGACCGCGAGTTCTATGAAGCCGAGCTGGAGAAGCTCCAGGTCGAGCTGGTCAAGCTGCAGGAGTGGATCAAACACGCCGGGTTGCGCGTCGCGGTGATCTTCGAGGGCCGCGACGCGGCCGGCAAGGGGGGCACGATCAAGCGGGTGACCGAGCATCTCAACCCGCGCGTGGTGCGTATCGCCGCCCTCGCCACCCCCACGGAACGCGAACGCACCGAGTGGTACTTCCAGCGGTACGTCCCCCACCTGCCGGCGGCCGGCGAGATGGTCCTGTTTGACCGCTCCTGGTACAACCGCGCCGGCGTGGAGCGGGTGATGGGGTTCTGCACGGAGGACGAGGTGTGGGAGTTCTTCCGCACCTGCCCTGAGTTCGAGCGCATGCTCATCCGCAGCGGCATCATCCTCCTCAAGTACTGGTTCAGCGTCAGCGACGACGAGCAGGAGAAGCGCTTCCAGGCGCGCCTCAAGGACCCGCTCAAGGTGTGGAAGCTCAGCCCGATGGACCTCGAGAGCCGCATGCGCTGGGTGGCGTACTCGCAGGCCAAGGACGAGATGTTCGCCTACACCGACACCAAGCATTCTCCCTGGTGGGTCGTCAACGCCGACGACAAGCGGCGCGCGCGGCTCAATATGATCCACCATCTGCTCGAGCAGATCCCGTATGAGGACGTGACGCACAAGGACCTGGTGCTCGAGGAGCGGCCGCTGGGCAAGGGGTACGTGCGGCCGCCGATAGAGAGCCAGACCTTCGTCCCGGAGATCTACTGACGGGACGGACTGCGGCCGCCGGTCAGTCCGTGCCCTCCTCACCGCCGAAAGGCTCGTCCATGAACGGCAGCTCGGGCAGGTCGTCGAGGTAGCCGGCGACGGCGCGCACGGCGGCGTCGAGGAGCGTCGCGTCGGGCCAGCCGGCCTCGCCCGCAGCGCCGGCGGCGGCCAGGTCCTTCGTGAGGAGCAGGCCGAGATGCGCGAGTGCGGCCGGAGAGGATGGGCGGGCGGCGGCGACCGGCTGGGCCGGGACCTCCGTCACCCAGACGAGTCCGTCGTCCACGGCGACGGCCTTCACCGGACGTCCGCGAGGACCGCGCACAGGCGTGCACCCGCGGAGGCCCGTGAGTGAGGTCGTGCACCGGCGGCCTCCGGCTGCATCTCCGTCGGGTTGGCGGTCAGACACACACATGCGGCGTCTCCCTGTCGTCGTGTCCGTGTGCGAGGATAGCAGCGGGGGCGGACGGACGTCCGCCGGGTTCGGAACGAGGACGAGACGGCAAAGATAGGTCATCCCTGCGTCGTCGACCGCGAAGGAGAAGCCATGTCGGACAGCGTGTACCGGGTGATGGAAGTGATCGGTTCGAGCGCCACCTCCTGGGAGGAGGCGGCGAGGAACGCCGTCGCCAAGGCGGGCATCCACCGGGAGGATCTGCGCATCGCCGAGGCCGTCGAGTTCGACATGAAGATCGACGACAAGCAGATCGTGGCCTTCCGGACCAAGGTGAAGATCTCGTACAAATACCACGAGGTCGTCTGACCGGCGGCGCGTCCGCGCCGCCGCGCGCTCCGCGGCGGCCTACTCCAGACCGAGGAGCGCCAGCTCGGCGCCCAGCGCCGCCGGAGTCCGGCCGAGCATCGCGGCCGCCGCCTCGAGGCTGAGCCGGCCGTGTTCCACTGCGGCCAGCGCGCGGCGGCGCATGACGGCCGGAACGTGCAGGACGGCCGGCCCGCCGCAGGCGCCGGGATGCGCCGCCGCGTCGGGGGTCAGGTACGAGAGCGTGTCGCGCAGGCCGCCGAGGAACGCCTGGCGGGCCGGCAGCCGTCGTTCGCGCCGGTGCAACTCGGAGCGCAGCGCCTGGACATGCTTCGGACCCGGGTCCAGGGCGGCACGCGTGCGATACAGCGCCGTCCAGGCGGTGAGACCGAAGGCGTTGCCGAGGGCGAGCAGGTCGTCGACGCCGGGAGCGTGGGTGCGGGCGCGCCTCTCGTACCATCGACGGACGGCGCGGACGGGGGCCAGGAACTCCTCGGCGAAGTCGTTGGCCGCCGCCT
>JAAYBE010000450.1 GCA_012719015.1 Actinomycetota bacterium | reverse complement strand
GTGCTCGGGCTCGAGCTCGGCGCCGACGACTACGTGCCCAAGCCGTTCAGCCCGCGGGAGCTGGTCGCCCGGGTGAAGGCCGTGTTGCGCAGGACGCAGCCACGGCCGCCGAGCGACGTGCTCACACTCGGCGATGTCGAGGTGAGGCGCGGCGCCCGCGAGGCCTCGTCCTCGGGCGCTGCGCTCGACCTGACGATGAAGGAGTTCGACCTGCTGGCCTGCTTCATGGAGAACGCCGGGCTGGCGCTCACGCGCGAGCAGCTCCTCGAGCAGGTCTGGGGCCTCGAGTTCCCCGGCGGCACGCGCACCGTGGACCAGCACGTCGCGCAGCTCCGTGCCAAGCTGGGCGGCGCCCTCGTCATCGAGACGCTGCGCGGCGTGGGCTACAAGCTGGTGCGGCCGTGAGCGCCCCGGTCGCCGTCCCGCCGCGAGGCGGCGTGCACGTCTCTGCCGTCACGACCCCGGTCGAGGGGCGCCGCCCGGCGCCGTGGCTGACGATCGCCGCGGTCATCGCCGTCTTCTCCGGGCTGCTCCTGGTGCTCGCGCTGTTCCTCGGCGCCGCCTTTCGATCGTGGCCCTGGCCCGCCGGCCTGAGCACCAGCTTCGGCCTGGTCCCCCTCCTCGGTTGGGACACCGCCGTGGCGACCGGCGTCGCGGGCCTCGTCGTGGCAGTGGCCATCGTCCTCACGGTGACGCTCTCGCGACGCCGCACGCCCGGCGGGATGAGTGTGGAGCCGGGCGCCACCTTGGCCGGCGATGGATCATCCGATCCACGGGTGCTTCGGCGAGTGGTCATGATCGCGGTCGCGGCGGCGCTGGTCGCCGGCTCCGTCCTCTTCTTCTCCGCCTTCGCCGGCATGGGTCTGGGCTACGGCTACGGCCTCCCCGGCAGGGTCGTGCTGATCGGCGCCGGGGCGATCGCGCTCCTGGGCATCGCCTCCGCCGTGGTCGTCGGCGCCCTCGCCGTGCTGCCGGGCAGTCGCACGCGGGCGACGTCGCTGCGCACCCGCACGTTCGTCGTCCTCGTGGTCGCCATGATCGCTCCGTCGCTGCTGCTGGCCGCCTTGGGCGCGTATGCGTACATGCGCGTGTGGGACTCCGCCGCGAGCCTGCGCGCCGAGCAGACACAGTACTCCGCAGCACGGCTGGCCGACGATGTACGGTCCCTGCGCTCCGCGCCTGATCGCCTGAGCCCCGCCGCGCGCGCACGGGTGGGCGAGGCGATCGTCAAAGCCTACGCGGCCGGCAACACCGGCGGCGCATGGCGCTCCACCATGGCGGACGTCAAGAGACTGCACGTGTTGCCCCGCTGGGCTATCCGCGGCCTCGCCAGGCATGGTCATGCCGTGGGAGCCCTTGATGGCGGCGTCTCCCGGGGGTCCATGCCCGACATCGTCGCCTGGCGGAGTGGGCCGCGGGAGGTGCGCTACTTCACGACAGAGGCGTTGTCGGAGCCGTTCGACTACTACGGCCACAGCCCGATCGACCGTGGCACCGTAGAGGGCCTCCTGGTCTTGGGGGGCATGGGGCTCGCCGTGGTCGTCGTCCTCGGCCTCCTCGGTGCCTGGGTCCTCTCGAGGGGCGTCGTGCGGCCGGTGCGTCGGCTGGCGGAGGCGAGCGGCCGGCTCGCCGAAGGTGAAGCCGGCGTCACGGTGACGCCGGAGGGCCCGCGTGAGCTGCGCGAGCTGGCCGTCGCCTTCAACGACATGAACGCCAAGATGGCCAAGGCCCAGGAGACCGAGCAGGCGTTCCTGCTCTCGGTCAGTCACGAGCTCAAGACGCCGCTCACCTCGATCCGTGGGTACGCGGAAGGCATCGGCGACGGCACGGTCGAGGCGGACCAGGGCGC
>JAAYBE010000449.1 GCA_012719015.1 Actinomycetota bacterium | reverse complement strand
GCTCTCGCCAAGGAGACGCGCAACATCCGTGATCACGGCTATTACGCCGTGACGATGACCACCGACGAGCGCGACGAGTACGCCAACGACCCCAACAAGTTCGACGAACTCTTCCACAGCCAGATGCGGAAGACGGTCGCCGACTGGGTGGAGTGGGCCGACGCCAAGCTCGCCGGTACCGGCATGCAGTGCATCGTGTGTCCGGGCAACGACGACCGCCACGACATCGACGAGATCCTGGCGCAGGCGGAGCACATCCAGGTCGGCGAGGGCAACGTCCTCGATCTGCCGGACGGGTATCAGCTCGTCTCGAGCGGCTGGACCAACCTCACGCCGTGGGATACGCCACGCGAGGAGGACGAGCCCCAGCTCAAGGAGCGCATCATGGGCGTCGTGGCCCAGGCGACGGCCTCGCCCGAGAGGCTCGTGATGGGCCTGCACGCGCCGCCCTACGACACCAACCTCGACGTGGCGCCCAAGATCGACTGGGAGACCCTGACGGTCAAGGGGCAGGACACGGCGCACGTGGGCTCGACGGCGGTCAAGGAGATCATCCAGGAAGTCCAGCCGGTGTTGTCGCTGCACGGACACATCCACGAGAGCCGCGCCGCGGAGCGCATCGGGCGTACGCTCGCGATCAACCCCGGGAGTTCCTACGTCGAGGGCACGCTCTCGGGAGTCGTCGTCGAGCTGAGCGGCAAGAGCAAGCTGAAGAACTACCGTTTGACGATGGGGTGAACACGCGCAAGCGTGACGAAGGGGGGCCGGTGCGGGGCGCCGGCCGCAAGCAACCGTAGGAGGCATGGGCAATGGCAACTGGTTCGGCACCGGAGCAGACGCTCTTCGTGCGCAAGGCGAGCGGCCTCGTCAAGGGCTGGTCGGGTGGAGACGGGTTCCGTTACTCGTTCTTCTCCGTCAACCTGTTCCTGGCGATCTGGTCGTTCGCGTACGCGTGTTTCTTCCCCGGCGGCAGCATGTTCTGGGCGATCGTCATCACGGCGATCTTCATGGTCTTGGAGATCATCGTCTACTCCGGACTCATCTCCGCGATGCCCAGAGCCGGTGGGGACTATGTGTGGCAGTCGCGTATCTTCCACAGCGCCGTGGGATTCGCGTTCTGCGCGGTCGGCTGGTGGTTCATCCTCTGGCTCTGGACCCCGATCTACGCCGACATGGGCGTGCAGACCACGGTCAAGCCGATCTTCCGCATCCTCGGCCTCAATGGGGCGGCCGACTGGCTCGGCGGCCGCACCGGGATCTTCATCTCGGCGCTGGTCGTCATCGCGATCTCGTCCACCCTCGTGGCGATCGGGATGCGGGCGTACGCCAAGTTCCAGGTGTTCGCCATGTACGTCGGGCTCGCCGGTGTGGTCGTGCTGGGCATCCTGCTCCTGGCCACGCCCGGCGATTCCTTCAAGCAGAAGTTCAACGCGGCGGCCGAGAGGTACTACGGCGGCGACGTCGGACTGTTGGACCTTCAGAAGTACCAGACCGACGCCGACGGGTTGTTCGTGTACGACGACGACGGCGCGATCGTGCCGGCCGAGGGCGAGAAGTACGACGGAGCGTTCGAGGCCATCGAGGCGATCGGGGCGGGCACCGGCATGCCCACGTCCACCTTCGAAGGCGGCTTCGGCAAGGAGACCTGGTTCCTGATCCCGTTCATGCTGTTCTGGATGGGGTGGCCGGTGTGGGGCGCCACCCTGTACGGCGAGGTGCGCGGGGCCAAGGACTTCCGCAAGAACATCTACCAGTTGCTGGGCGGCCTGTTCGTCCCCACGCTGATCGCCCTCGCCTTCCTGGCGCTCATGACCTGGAAGGTCGGTTACCAGGCGTTCATGGGCACCATGGCGGCGTTCTGGTGGGGCATCTCGCCGCTCGGCGGCGACTCCGTCTCGCCCACCGCGATGCTCTCGTGGATCGTGCCCAACGCGGCCTTCCAGGTCATCCTGATCGCCGCCATCAGCCTCCTGCTCTTCGGCTGGTTCGGCACGCTGTTCCTCTCCTCCACGCGGATGATCTTCGCGGCGGCGTTCGACCGGATCCTGCCGGAGGGCGCGGCCCGCGTCACCAGCGGCGGCGTGCCCGTCGTGGCCCTGCTGCTCATGACCATCCCGTCGATCATCGTGGCTGCGCTCTACGCGTATTCGCCGGAGAGCAAGGAATACGGCGTCACGATCGTCAAGCTGTTCACCTACGACGCCACGCTCGGCATCGTCATCATGTTCCTGGTCACGGGTCTGGCGTTCATGGTCATGAAGTGGCGCGCGCGCTCCATCTGGGACGCTGCGGCGCTGCCCAAGGGTGAGATCGCCGGCATCCCGTGGATGGCGGTCATCGCCGCGATCTATTCGGCCTTCATGATCTGGGTCGTCTACCGCTTCATCATCGACCCGATGTACGGCACGAACAACAAGGAGTCCGGCATCTTCATGGGCGTGCTCTACGTGGCCGCGGTGGTCGTCTGGCTCATCGCCTACGTGGTGCGCAAGCGGCAGGGCATGGAGCTCGAGGCCGTCGCCAAGGAGATCCCGGTCGAATAATC
>JAAYBE010000448.1 GCA_012719015.1 Actinomycetota bacterium | reverse complement strand
TGGACGAGAGGCGCATGCTGGCGAACCTGGGCCAGAGCTACCGCCTCGTCTTCAGCGGGGCGGTCCTTCTGGCCCTGGTCGACAGGGGCATGCCGCGTGACGACGCCTACCGCGTCGTGCAGGAGGCCGCCATGCAAGCGTGGCGCGAGGGCGTCGATTTCGGCGACCTGGTCAAGGCGTCGGCCGAGGTGACCGCCGTGATGACCGCGGCTGAAGTCGACGCCGCCATGGACCCCGACCAGTACCGCGCCGGTCGCGACGTGATCTTCGACCGGCTGGAGAAGCTGGAGTTCTGATGGTCGACGTGAGGGGCGTCGCGTGAACGCTCGTCGAGGTCTGCCCGTGGACGGGGACGTCGGTGGTGCGCCGTCCGGAGCACCCAGCCGCATCCGCCCTGCCACGCGCGGCGACATGCCGGAGATCGTCGACCTTCTGTGCGCCTGCGACGTCGCGGAGGTCGGAGAGCCGGACAGCACACTCGAGGACCTCGAGAACGACTGGTCCGTGGACGGCTTCGAGCCGGCGCGGGACACCTGGGTGGCGGAGAGCCCCGCGGGACTGGTCGGGTACGCCTACGCGGGCGACGAGTTCCGCACCGGGGAGCTGGAGGCCGATGTGTGGGTGCATCCGGGGCACCACGAGCCCGAGCTCGCCGGCCGTCTGCTCGGGCTGGCGGAGCGGCGAGCCGCCCGGATCGCCGCCGAGCGCGGATACAGAGACGCCTGGCTCGACGTGTTCTCGGGATCGGACAACCGCCTCAAGCGCGACCTCCTACGGCGACGCGGCTACGCGCTCGTACGGACCGTGTACCGGATGACCGCCGACCTCTCCGCCGGCGTGCCGGCGGTCGTCGTCCCCGAGGGCCTCGAGATCCGCCCGTTCCGGCTCGAGGCCGACGAGCGCCCGCTGTACGAGCTCATGAACGAGGCCTTCGAGGACTTCTTCCTCCAGAGCAGGGAGCCCTTCGACGCGTGGCGGGTGCGGCTGCTCGGGCACGCCGACTTCGACCCCGGCCTGTGGTGGATCGCCTGGGACGGCGAGCAGGCCGTCGGAGGTCTCATCGCCTACGACCATGGCGACCTCGGCTGGGTCAAGGGCCTCGGCGTGCGACGCCCCTGGCGCCGTCGCGGCCTCGGCGCCGCGCTCCTGGCCCGCGCGCTGGCGGCGTTCCGTGAGCGCGGGCAGGTGCGCGTGGACCTGGGCGTGGACGCCGAGGGAGCCACCAGGCCGCTGCGCCTCTACGAGCGAGCCGGCCTGCGGGCGACCTCGGCCTTCGAGCTGTACACCCGCCGGCTCGACGGCTGAGCGGTTCCCGCCCTGGACCGGACGCCGGCGCGCGCCGTCGCGGGGAGGCCCCGCCCGCGTCGCCGCGGCCGGAGGCTCACGGCGGGCGCTGCGGTATCATGCGGTCCATGAACGCCGCCCAGGCCTCCCACCCCCGCAGCGTCCGTCCTGCGCGGCCCGGCCTCGACGTCCGCGTGCGCGTACCGGGCTCCAAGAGCATCACCAACCGGGCCCTGCTGCTGGCCGGCCTGGCGGCCGGCGAGTCGGTGCTGCGCGGGGCGCTCGAGGCCGGGGACACCGACGCGTTCGCCGCGGCGCTGTGGAGCCTCG